>NZ_SMME01000857.1:53695-53858 GCF_009711465.1 Parendozoicomonas verongulae
CTTAAGGCTCAGTAGACCTTGAAAATGGTCGGGGTAGAGAGATTCGAACTCCCGACATCCTGCTCCCAAAGCAGGCGCGCTACCAGACTGCGCTATACCCCGATGACTGATTTAGGGCTCAGTGGACCTTGAGAATGGTCGGGGTAGAGAGATTCGAACTCCC
>NZ_SMME01000857.1:54101-54219 GCF_009711465.1 Parendozoicomonas verongulae
AATAAAGAATATGGAAACTGTCGTTAGTTACTTGGCACATTAAGTATGTGGTAAATCTTTCGCGTTATTCGCTTAGCTGATCATTCAAAAGATCGCTTTGGCGTTATATGGTCAAGCC
>NZ_SMME01000256.1 GCF_009711465.1 Parendozoicomonas verongulae
GAGTGTACCGGATTGGGTGAAAGACTTGTTACACCCGTTCTGGTTACAGGCAAAGAGCCTGCCTGTGTGGGCTCTCAGCGTATTCACCTCTGAGTTGTTCATGGGTCGCTGATCACTATCAGGCTGGTTCTGACTCATTTCAACAAGAGTGTCATCTTTATCGAATGCACACGCCTGTGAACTGGCGCAAAGAACACTCTGAAATACACCATCCTGCAATAAATAAGTTAACTCTGAAAGTAGAGTGTCATCCTCCACCAAGCCCGCTAACTCCGGAAATAGAGAGTTCAGGAGGGGAGGTGAAGAAGGAGGAGTGAATAAAATGTCAGGAACCTCACTGCTACTGGAAATACAGCAAGTGGTAGATGGATTCCTGATCCATGTCGTGGTACCGGATTCAACTGCCAGATGTTGTACAGCCGTTGA
>NZ_SMME01000854.1:0-38382 GCF_009711465.1 Parendozoicomonas verongulae
TAGAAATGCTGTTCATCAGCATTATTTACCGGTAGATAAAATAAATGAAGGTGGGTATGGTGACTGTCAGTTAATAAAAGCAATTGCATTTCCCACTGCCTGCTTAGACCCTAATCAAAGTGCAAAAGATAGGTCTTCATGGCAGAAAGTCCCGCGTATTTAATTAAATATTGATACCCCCCCGGCTATGTCGGGGAACTCGCACAGGTTCTACCTTGATGCTTCCGCCAAGAAGTATTGAGGTGTAACTCATACCAGACGCTGGATCATATTTATATGTGCATCATCAGTATTCCTCGGTGTCCAGCTCAAGGGGAAGTCAGCCATCCTTAAGTACCCGGACCATTGCTTTCGCATAATCTGGCGGCGTCTTTTTCCGCCCTTGCTGCGTCACAGCTCTGGTCACGTTGCGGGCTACGCTCCCGACGTTGTTCCTTGAAGAGCGAAAAAATTCACTCGCCACCATTATGCGAAAGCAATGGTCCGGGTACTTATTTCTAAGAATTTCAAGGGAAGACAAAGGAACTTTACAGGGGAAAGCTTCTGGGCAAAGGGATATTTTATGTCGACGGTCGGACTTGATGAGGGCGTCCCCAAATAAGCCTCTGGTTCTGCCGGAAGTCATTTAACTCTTCTCTGGCCCTGTGAAGTTGACCCAGAACGGCCGATAACCTTTGACAGGCATATATTTTCATAATGGTCGGGGCTGATGATTCATTCCGGTAATGGCAGTGGTGGCCTTCAAGGTGTTCAGGGATTTAACCAAAGCGGCTTTGCCAGCACTATTCATATTGGCCAGAGCCAGTATGGGGGCTTTTCAGTTTTTGTCAGCCACCCTCCGCAACAACAATGGCCGCCTTTACCCACTGGATTTCCCAATGCCCAGCTTCATACCCGTCAGACTGTCGTGATAGCAACAGATCAACCGGGCTACTCCAGTTACAGCTCGCAGAACTTCTGGCAAAGCGATGCCTCCCAAAGTGCACCCGTGAACCCCCATACCCAGTACTTTGGGAGAGCTTCACTCCAGCAGAAGAAGTCGCCTGTATCCCGGGCTGGTGACTGGCAACGGCCACCACCCATGAGAAATTACCAGAAGATAACCTATGTGGCTCTACCATCGCTGGATCTGCAAGAAGCCTCAACGACTCGTTATCCTCAATCTCTAGCTCGACGACTACAGTTTCCGGCATTGGCGAGGAACAGAATCCTGTTCATCAAATGACGCCCAAGGCACTGAAAAATCAACAAAAAGACTTTGAAAAGTTCGTTAATAAGCGCAAGAGTCTGGCGAAGAGTTTCTATAAGGCTCAGAAAATCCACCATAAACAAGTGCAGGATCATTTGCGAATTATTAAGCAGGCTGACGACCTGATAAAGGCTGGTGATACATCCAGAGGCAGTGAGTTGCTATTCAAATCGGTCGAGGGTCTGAGCGGGCTGCGCAGGCAGAATGAGACTATGAAAAGCATTGCTGCTGTCGCTGTAGCCGAAAGAACTGAGGTGAGAGCCAGCTTGTCAGTTGAAACAATGCCGGATTGGTTTCTAAGCTTTGAAAGACGATTGGACGATCAACTCATATTGGGTGAAGCTGTCGATCAGCATTATATGGATGTTTTTAAAGAGAAAATATCATTTGATGGAAGATATGAAGCTCAGATTGTTGATCATGGCCGGAACCTAGCCACAGCACTGAAAAATGCAGGGACTGCGAGGTAAACATGGGTAATATAAAAGCTGGGGAAGAATCAAAGCCTACTTTATTTGAGAGTATCAAAGCAGTTTTGGTGGGAGAAAATCATAAGAAAACTGCTATCAAAGAAGTGCAGGGGCACTCCTATCTCAAAGGTGGAACACCGCTGGAAGGAAAGAAACTTTCCGAGCGTGGGGTAGCGGATCCTGGGCTGGATCAGGCATTTGTGACCATACAGGAGCACGGCATTATCCGTGAAGCTCAGGACAAAGAAACCCTGGATGAGCTGGAAAAACGTTACAACAGTGATAAAGGCCTCGACCCCGCTAATCGGGCGGCATTGCTGAAGGCTGTTAAGGCGCGGCTCATAGAGTTAATGCACTAAACCCTACCCTGGGGCTGCTTTCGCCAGCCCTCATTTTTTTATAACTCTTTACATGCGTCCGGGTACTTATACACTGGAGCGGAATGTGTGCCTGTGTTTCACACTTTCTGAGGTCAGGAGAAAGCAATGAATAAAAAAATAGCTGTGATCCTTTCGGGCTGTGGTGTCTATGACGGCTCTGAAATCTACGAATCTGTACTCACGTTGCTCAGGATTGACCAGAACGGCGCCAGCTACCAGTGCTTTGCACCGGATGATAATCAGCACCATGTGGTGAATCATCTTTCCGGTGAAGAAACTGCCGAATCCCGTAATATGCTGGAAGAAGCCGCCCGTCTGGCCCGTGGTGAGATCAAGCCCCTTACCAAGCTTCAGGCTGATGATTTTGACGGGCTGATTATTCCCGGTGGCTTTGGAGCTGCTAAAAACCTGTGTGACTTTGCCTTCAAAGGCAAAGATGTGGCCGTTCGGGAAGACGTTCAGGCTGCGGTGCAGGATTTCAAAGGGTCAGAGAAGCCTGTAGGGCTGATGTGTATTGCGCCGGTGATGTCTGCAAAGCTGTTTGGTGACGGTGTGCAGTGTACGATTGGTAACGATCCTGATACCGCATCTGCGCTGGAAGCCACGGGGGCTGTTCATAAGAGTGCGTCGGCTCATGAGGTAGTTGTCGACAAGGGCAATAAACTGGTGACGACTCCTGCTTATATGATGGCTGGCAGTATCAGTGAGGCATCAACAGGCATTTTCCGGCTGGTGGACTCTGTACTGGAGATGAGCTGATGTTCGCATCAGAAACTCTCACGATTAACATGAGAGTCCAGTATTTATAACAAAATATGGGTACACCGCATAAAATGCAGATTTCTCCTGTCTGATTAGTATTCCAATACTCAGGCAGGACGCAAGCTATGGCATATGCAGGTTTAAATCTTTTAAAAGGGCGTTATCAATCTAAGCAAGATTCAGACTCCAAAACACAAGGCGCCGAAAAGGCTGTTGCAACAGCAGTGCCTTCTACGACCCCTGCGGTGAAAACTGCTACAGCATCCGCTTTGCCAACAGATGAAGGTCCCGGGCAAAAGTCAGCTACAGCACGAGATGTCAGAACAGCTGACCTGACTGATACATCAACGCTCTCACGTCCAAAAACAGCTGAGTCAGTTACACTCACCCCTCTGCAGAAATTTCAGGAAGCCAGTCATCACCTTCAGAAAAAGAGATACGCTCAGGTAGTTGAAACACTAAAAGCGTATTCGGCTGCCGATATTGAACAGTTTCCACTTTCTCAGCAAAGTGAAGTGGCCTACCTGCGTTTGCAGGCCATGTTGCTGGCGGAAAAGTTACCCGATAAAGATGAAATAATTGCCGAGCTAAAGCGATTTAACGATGTTAGTCAGCAGCTTCTCTGGCAGAAGACAGTGAGTCTGGCAGACTTGCAAAACAAAGGCCGCAGGCTACTCAAACTTCTGAGCAGCGACAAACTGGCCGGGCATCTTGCTAACCTGAAAAAAAATGATGAGTGCGTTTTTCTGGAAACCATTTCGATAGCCCAGCCTTCGGATCTGACGACGAGCTTTAGCACGCTTCCCGACAGTAATCATAACTGGACTCTTCACTGGAAAGGGTTGGCCTGCTTTAGCCAAAAGGATTGGGCTGGGGCTACTGAGCATTTCCGCAAAGCTTATAATCAGGGCTTGAGTCAGTCTTCTCCCTGGCTGGCTCTGTGCATTGTATATTGTGCACTCAACGAATTAAATGACGATATCAAAAAACCCTTAGCTCGTAAGGAGCAGGAAGCCATAAAACGCGACTTGCTGTTGGCTGCAGAGCTGGGGGAGCCAGCAGCTCTTGCTCTGTTGGCAGAAAGCGCAAGAATAGGATACAGAGGCTTTCCAATCAATGAGAAGGAAGCTCACAGTTATTTGGTAACGGGCTTCCGGATGGACAGTGCTGCATGCCTCAGTAGTTACTTCATGTACCATGGTCGTTTTCTTGTGTCCGAAGATGAGCGCAAAAGTAAGAGCCAAAGCGCCTACGCTCTTGAGTTTCTGCTAAGAGCAAAGCAGGCACTGGAACGACGTGCAGCCTGTCCAGCTATTTCGGAGCATCCGGTTCTTCAAAGCCTGAACATTCCCAGTGAAGGTTCAGCCAGTTTCGCTAACAGTCGCTGTGTCATGAGTGGTGATGAAGCTCTGCTGGCTAACCGCTTTCAAAGTTGTGACAAGATCAGTGCCGGAAAACTGCTGGTCAGTATTATGAGAGCCTGCAATATAGGATGCAGTAAGCAGAGCAAAGTTGGCCTGCAATGGCTGACAGATAACGTCAACGACGAGTTGGCGTCGCACTGGGCTGCGTGCTGTATGGGCTTCTTTAAAGATGATGAGCACAGTTACGAACAGGCTATTCGGGTTTTGGACCGAAATTGGGCAGAAGGGCATCCGGAGGCAGCAGAACTAACTGCACGGGCGAGACAACAGGGTAGAGCAGACAACATAACAGCCCTTTATCGTGCCGAGCTGGCCTACACAAAAATGGCAGAGGAGGATGTTCCTAGAACCAAACATCGCCTCAACCATCGGAATGTAAGTTTCAGCCAATATTGGGAGAGTCGGGGACATCTGCGAAAAGCTCTTGACCATATGCCTCGCCATAGTGAGATTCGCTGTTGCTGGAACAGTGAAGAAGAAATTTTCCGTCGTTTCATACTCGAAGACACTCTGGGGCTGGTATCATTCGATACTCTGGAATCTCTGGCAAAGGGTGACTATCCCCCTGCGTGTATCCTGCTGGCAAAGCGTGCGCTGGAACGTGATGAAAAACATGCAGCATTAAAGTATTTATCGAGTCCGACCCTGCAAATCATTCCGGAAGTGCAGTTATTGAGAAACGCCTGTGGCAGGGGCAGTCAACCACCCTTAAGGCTGATAACCCGTGATATTAACAGTTGTTATCGTTATCTCGACCTCAATGACACAAAGGATGATGATGACAAACAAATGCTGATTCGTCACTTTGGGTGTTATGCCAGCGAAGTGGACTGTCGTTTACTGCGCACCGACCCGGCGGCGTCTCGCGTTGGTCAGGTATTGAGTCAGTGGGCTCAATATTGCAATGATGACAATATGGCAACGGCCTGCTTGTATCGCGCCTTCTGGCTAACTGGGGATAGTAAAATTGCAACAGAGCTTGAGAAACGATTAAAGCGTTCAGGTTGCCATAACGAGATATATCACCTGAGGCGGGTAGTCTGTAATGAGTATCACTCTAAATGTAGTGATGATTTCTACGGTACCTACAAGCCTGGAGAACTGGTTTTAACTCGTCCCAAAGAGGAGTGGGTGGAATCCATTGTACAACCTGCACAGGTGCTGGAGTCAGATACCGAGGAGTGCCGACGAGAGAAGCTGCTTGGTGAAATCACCAGCTATGTTCACGATCTGACTATTACTGAAAAAACGTCAGCTGCTGTTCTTCAAAAACATTACAGCAAACTGTCTGAGCTTGCAGCCCGCACTTTAGAAGAGGGCAGAGAGTGGGAGCTGCAGCCTGACCAAAAGGATCTGTTGGGGAAATTCTTTTATACATTAGGCATGACCTGTCACTACTTAAAGCGTTTGGCAGAAGCCGGGGACTTCCTTGAACTCGCGGCAGAACGGTTTGCCTGTAAGGAGAGTTATTACCCTGCTGCCGTTTATTGTTGGGAAAGGGCGCACATTGATAAAGCACTGGACTTTATATACAAGGCTCCTGATTCTGATCTGGTACGAGCCTGGAAGTTAGAGCTTGATATGCGCCAGTACCACCAGAATACCTGGGATGTAGAGCGGTGTAGTAAACCGGAACACTTTGAGGAGTTCCTGAAATATGCCGAACATCTTGCATATCAGGGAAACCCCGTCGGGTTTGCTAACTTGCTTACAGTCTATCTTCTGGAGGTAAATCCAGAGGTGCGTACAGAGGCCGTTGAAGACCCAGTGCGCATTCAAATGATTGCCCGGCACAAGATGCTGCAGCGTCGTGCGATGGCCATGGGGTCCCACGCGGTGCTTCCGCTGCTGTTTCAGTCTTTGTTTGTTGGCAATGAACATTTATTTGCCGTATCGCCCTATCGGCTGTGGACCCTGTTAAAGGATATCCCGATACCACAGTCGAGCAAACCTATGATGCTGCCTGAGGCTCATCGCTCTGATCACATGATCCAGCAGTTGAAAAAACCGCCGATCCCCATGGACAGTCAGTTATTCCATCAAACTATGAGAGTACTGAAGTGTGAAGAGCGAGGTGAGGACACTCTGCTGTATCTTTATGTCCTGCAGCTCAGTGGCTTCTTTAAGCATACCGAATATGCCCATGTACCTTTTAAAACGGCTATTGAATCCTATCGTGTAAGTATGGCTCATGCTTTTCACGCTCTGGTACAAGGGCGTGCAGGTGATTGTTGTAAGGCCATCACCAGAGCGCTGAAAAAAGATCCTGATTTTGACCATGATGCTATGACATTGCTGGTATGTCAGATTCATGTGTTTACCAGACATCAGGTATTGTCAGATAAAGAACTGCGAGAGTGGCTGGATGGTTTGAGTAGGAGGGATTTCACCTGCTCCAATACCTGTCTTGGTGTTCTCGATATGAATGCTGGAAATAAAAAGGCGGCACTTGCTCACTTTCTGACAGCTTCGGAGTGTCCATCCTTTGACCCGGAGGCGGTATACCTTGCAGCAGGGCTGAAACTGCAAAGTGATCCGCGAAGTAAAGCGGGTAAAAAGCTGATGGACAAAGCGGAAGAGGTCAGCTTTGAACCTGCGTTGTGTCAGCATGCTATGAAGCTGATTAAAAAAGGTCAGTTTGATGAGGCAATGGCTGTGGTCGACGAACCCTGGTTGCAGAGCCATCCTGAAACCGCTGCAGTAAAAGCCTGGATTCGCTGGTATCAGGGTCAACATAATCCTGAATGCTGTATGGCCCTGAAAGAGATGTGCACCAGCCAATCTGCACAGGCTTTATACCGATTACTGGCTCTTAATATGCTATACCCGGCCCCCGCTGATGTTTTGGATGTGTCGAGTCTCACATCGTCCTTGCAGAAAAATCTGGATCCGTCCGTGCGCCACTTTATTCAGGTGGATCCCGACCTCGCTCTGGTGAGTGATTATCTGCGCCGGGAAATATTGAAGCAGCAAGTTCAGACATTGTTGTCAGAGAGGCAGGCAACTCCTCCCAGTGTAAGCATTATGGAGAAGCTGATATGCACGTTCCACCCGCTCTGTACACCAGACGCGCTATGGCAAATGCCTGCCGGTAAGCTTCTAAGTCAGTGGTCATCGGCCTATGCAGAACAGCTCAAGCAGGAGCTTATGAGCGCTGAGGGAAGCGAAGCTCAAACAAAGAGACAGGCTCTGGATCTACTGTATCAATATCAACCTCAGGTGCTGAGCTCCGAATACTGTTATGACATCGCTCAACGGTGTGATCTGCAGCTGGCAGCTGATCGTACTACGGCTTTGCACTGGTTAATGAAAGCTGAAGATAAAAGTGGGCCACTATTGGTGCGGGCACTCAATGATGCCTGTACCCAAAGGCCTATTGTTTGGGAGTGGATTCATATGCTCACAGCACAGTTGCAGAAGCAGGGTGTGGAGTATACTGCAGACGCAGTTACGCCGCCCTGTATCAGTGCTGTTAATCAGGGTATTTGTGATATTTCAGGTCAAACACCGATTGTTTTTGTTGATGCTCTTTCCCAGCTGGTGTCGTTTGTTCACCAAACCAATGCGAAAGCCCTGAATAACATTGGGCAGGACAATATTCTGGCTGCTGTTGAACGGTGTCAGTCATTCGAAAGGTGTAAAGCGTTTACTGCACAAATGGCCGATATTCTCAATACGCGAAGGGTTTATGGGGGGCTTGCAGATCACCCCGTCGCCCATGTGGAGAAGACGGCAATGGATATGTATCACTTCTACCGGGCTTCTGGGAACGAAGATCTGGCCTGTGAGTGGCTGTTCCATAATGTTGACAGCCGCTCT
Source organism: Parendozoicomonas verongulae (assembly GCF_009711465.1). Taxonomy (GTDB): domain Bacteria; phylum Pseudomonadota; class Gammaproteobacteria; order Pseudomonadales; family Endozoicomonadaceae; genus Sansalvadorimonas; species Sansalvadorimonas verongulae. The sequence goes on from NZ_SMME01000854.1 coordinate 8,105, forward strand.
GCATCCAATCGTGTGACTCATGAGCTTATAACACTTATAAAGCAACACTCGTTAGATAAAACTCTCATCAAAGAGGTTTACGGAAGGGCTCTTGCACTGACGCCGCCTATCAGGATTGATGCCACTCTTTTGGTGCAGGCTATAAACGATGCAGCTGCCGAGGGGGATACCCCGTGGTTGACGTGGCTGGATAGTATCGCTCAAGAACTTCCTTTAGATATGCTGGATGCTAAAGCCCGCGTAGCGTTGTCCTGTGTACAGATAGAGCAAGGTAAGGATGCCCGGAATGTGTGTGAAACCCTTCTTGCTCCTCATCTTAATGGTGATTTACGCGATAGGATTCTGGCAGAGCTTATTATTTCTACATTGAGTACGCAGGCTTTTCCTCCGGAACGCTTGAAATCTCTTCTTATGAAGGCAGAAGTTGACTGCGAAGGGGTTCCCGATCCCATAAGTTATATCGACGCTATTCCAGAAGAAATTCTGCCTGCGTTTGTGAAATTTACAGCCAAAGAAACGAATAAACAGCAACGCCTGGCAAGACTTCAGCGGTGTGGCGAAAGAAAATCCCAGAGCCTGTCAGAGCTGAAAACATCGCTACTTGTGGAGATTTATCGGGAGTCTAAAGGGCGGGACGCGTGTAGAAAAGCCGCTTTAACGGCTCTCTTTTTGCGGACAGATTTAAAAGAGCTTCTGGAACTGGATAGGGATATTCGTCTGGATGTTGTTCAGACATTGTCGGATAAGGTTAAGCAGATGTCTCCCAGGCACGGCGATCTCTTTCTTTCCTACTGCAGAACGCTGACAGGTCAGAAAGACAGTGCATTGGTTGTGTTAAATACAGTGGAAGTTATAGCCGGTCGAATGAAGGAGCATTATAAGCCTGCACTTCAGGAAATACAGGAAGATTGCTTAAGAACCATAGAGGTAAGTCAGCCAGAAGATATTGCGATACCCAAACTATTGCAGGCTTGTGAAGACTGGCTGAACAGTGAGGATGGACTGCGCAGGGTGAAAGATATTCACCACAATGGGCGAAATATACTGCTAAAACGAGTCAAGTTCTGGTTGCAGCGTCTGTCCACCAAGGCTGTTGCATTTGATATTTACCTGCCGAATTACTCAAGAGCGTTCGCAGAATCCAGGCAGTGCATAGCCTTCCGGCAGAAGCTGGATAAATGGTGCAATACCACCAATATGAGTGAAAAACTGGTACTGACAGAGGAGCTGGAACAGGTTGAAAGAGCTGGCCTGTCTCGCCTCTCCTACGCAGACGTAGAAATGCACGAGCGTGTACGAGAGTGGAAAGGGGTTGAGTTCAAAAGAGTTTGTACAATAGCGTCTCAGCTCGATGAGTCTCCAACTGATGAGCAATTAAGAGACTGCGTTGCACAATTGAAGAAACTGCCAGAGGGGTATCCCGGGCGACAATACCTGGCAGACAATGTTAAACGTGCGGGAGAAGAAAAAGCAGGAGCATCTATCAAAGAGATGAAAAAACTGCTGAAAACCATAAGTCAGACTGTTGTGGACGACCAGAAAACGCGCAGGGAACTGGCAGAGATTGAGAGTGCTGTGAAGGAGTTAACGGGTCTTCTTCCTTCCGGGTTGACGCATGAGCAGTCCGTCATGATGGAATCCCTCTCTAATATGAAAGAGAAAGTACTGCAGGCTTTGGAGTTTCGGGTATACGTTCGAGAGACAACCCGACAGCTGTCTGCTGAAAGGTACAAAACAACGACACAGGAGATAGCGCTTTACCAACTCGACGATATTGAAGAGCAGCTACAATTATTCCGCGCTGCGAACCCAGGCATTGGCATAACAGAAGCCATAATTACAGAGCGGAATTATTTGTACTGCACATTGCAGCTCTATCGTGCACAGGTTTGCTTGAGAAATCACGACATCGGTAAAGCATGGGATTACATGAGGCAGCTTCAAGAGAGCGACGCGTTCAAAGCTCTTTTGCATGACTACAGCCCTTACATTTGTGAACTCATTTTGCAGTTATGTGAAGCAGTTGTCTCTGCCCCTGGCTATGCCGGGCAGAAACAGAGTTACAACCAACAGCGGGAGCAGCTTCTTAAAACAGTTATCACTATTTCACCTGATATAGGGAATCAGGCGCGGATTCAGCTGGCTAGATTCTATGAAGAGATTGGTGAGCAAGGGCGTGCTGATACGGAGTGGAGTCGATTGATGCAAAGCTGTCGTCGACAGAATGAGCCAGACCCAGAGGTGGAGGCCGCTATTCCTGAACGAATAAAGGAGTTGCAGACACGCCTGTATTCACGTCCCCCACAGACGGCTTTAGAGAAAAAGTCAGGATCACCTTCAGAAGGCAGGCCTGCACCACAGAAGAAATACAGCAAAAGCAGTAGAATCCATAGTGGTGAACAGGCGAGTAGCCTGGCAACAGGGGAGAGTGTTTCCCAACGAGTGGAAAAGGCTACAAAGCCGAGTGTGCCTGTAGCACAAGTTCGTGCAACATCTTTGAATAGTCTTGAAACAGCCCTGAAGGAAGGGTGTGATGAGGAGGCTTGTGCAAACTTGTCGAAGTTTGCTGATGAGGCGTCGTCTTTATCTGAGGCTGAATCCAGAGCTCTGGTAAAACTTGTTGAAACCCATCGGGATACAGCAAATGAAAGAGTTGCTGACGCGCTGAAAAGGGTAGAGAAAAAGCTGCTTCCTAATCTGGCTTTATGGGATGCAAAAAATGCTTATAGCAGGTTACAGCAAGCGGAAACTCTGGGGCCGGAAGTTATTAAGTTCGCAGAGAGTGAATGCAACAGGCTCAGCAAAACACGGAACAAAAAGAAAGCACTGAATCCGCTTTTGGACGTAATAAAGAGCATGATTGAATGTGTGCCCGATGTTATCCGCTTGAAGAGCATGGAGCGAACACTCTGTAATGCAGAATATCAGTCTCCTCAACACCTTCTCGAGGCATTTTGGGGAATGCAGGCGTTGATGAAAGGGCTTCAGGGGCACCGTGCCAATTTCGTATCTCTGGAATCCACTTATAACAATGCTCCTTATCTGCTCTGGGGAGTACGGTTTATTATTGCGTTGAGAACTTTGAGTGATTCAGGTGAAAAAACTGATCTGCAATATGTGTGCTCAGGTGTTCCTAGATCTAAACAAGAGTGTCCGATAAAGTTTTACACACTTTTGGTGAATCAGTTGCAGCAAAAGGTGATGTCTGTGACTCAAGATGTTTATAGCAGCAGCCGCATCTTTCAATCGAATAAAGCCAAGCTCTATGTTTTGAATTACCTTATTAAGCAGCTAAGCGAGATAAAAACACCTCCCGGTGAGGCATCTGCTGTGAATCTCCAGCACATTAGAGGCATGCGAGAAAAAATCAGAAACAGTGTTATAGAAGGTACGCTTTCCTCTGAGGTATGTCCTAAATTTGTCCCCCTCGCCAGTCTTCAAAATATTTGGAAACTGGAAAAAGGGGACTTCTACTTTGATAGATCAAGGTTTGAAGAGTTGTGCAAAATTACAAGTTTTGAAGGACTGATGAAACGGTATGCAGAAACGGCCAATCTCAAAGAGATACAGGCTCTGTGTAATAAACTGGATAGATTGAAAGCAGACTATCAGGAAACCCCTGAAGCGCTACCATTCATGCTTTGTCGCTTAGAGCAAACGACAGAGATTTTGATTCAGGGCATGTCCCATCAGATTTCCAAATTAACCGAGGCTGTTCCTGTAAGGGGGCATTGAAGTTGCTCCAAACCCTTGCTTTCACTCTGTGAAAGCAAGGGGGCGGGGACTGAACCTGTGTTATGGGACCGTTTTATTGTGCAGTCATTACACGATTGTGGCCACTTTTATCAGTCTTCAATCGGCTGTTTGGGTAGCAAGACGAACAGTTTTCCTCCCGCATTTTGCGCACCGGCCTTGAAGGCTGCATCCTGACCCGCACCAAAGAAAATATCAGCCCGAACATGGCCTCGAATAGCAGAGCCAACATCCTGTGCCACCATCGCCCGTGAAAATGGCGTTTCATTCAGAGTGAGTGTTGTGCTGAGAAAAAGTGGTGTACCTAAAGGGATAACGCTGTCGTCCACAGCCGCGCTATGATCAGGGATCAGACGTGTGCCCTGCGCACCGATAGGGCCGGGCTTGCCAAGAGTGGAGAAGAAAATAAAGTCCGGATTGGTGTGAAGCACTTCGTCCAGACGCTCGGGGTGTTCCTCCAGCCACTGATAGATGGTTTGCATGGAAACCTTTTTCAGCAGTCCATGTCTTTTCATGTAACGGCCGATAGCAAAGTACTCATAGCCGTTGCGGCCTGCAATGCGCACCTGTACATCTTCGCCAGTATCCAGACGCACTTCACCGGAACCTTGAATCTGCAGGAAGAAACGATCGACTCTGTCGTCTACCCAGAACAGCACGTCATCATCATAGTCTCCCCGAGTTGCACGCTTGTTAATGTTTTCGCGGTTGTCATAAGGCACCATCCAGCCATTACGAACTTTGGCAGATAGCATGCGCTTGGGGCGATCACCATCAATTTTCTCAAGGCCGAAGTCTGCGGGATTAAAGCGCACAAGGTCAGAAGGAACCTTTAATAAAGGCACAGAATAGCGTTCGGATTTTGTACGGCTGCCATGAAGTAGTGGCGTGAAATAACCGGTAAACAAGCCTTTATCCCAAGGGGCTACCTGATAAACAGCGAAGTTGTCTTCAAAGTAACTGGTCAAAGCATCGTCATTCAGCGTGGGCAGTGTTTTACAGATGGTGTGCCACTGAGCATAAGTGCCAAAACGAGGATCATCCGACACATCGCCGCTGCGACGGCTATAGACCTTGCAGCTTTCCAGCAAAGCTGTACGCATGCCGACTGCCTGTTCCTGGTTCCAGCCTTCAAGTTCGGAGAAGGTGGATTGTTGGAAGGTGTCTTCTGTCTCATCTTGAATCTGCTGCCAGCTGCAGCCGCTTAATACGAAACACAAACCGACCACCTTAAGCAGGGGGGAGGTAGATAATGCTTTCCAGTGCATAGTTATCCTGTACAAATAGAAATGGGTGGCAGCCAGGTGCTTAAAGGCCTATTCAAAAGCATATAGGAGTTTTTTTCTATAGGGGGCTGCTGTCGTTCTATTTTAAGGGGGAGCCTGTTAGTGTTGGATACCAAAGAAAAACAAGAGTAAGAGAGAGCTATCATGAGTATTTACGACATTCCTGTGCAAACCATCAAGGGCAAAACTATTTCTCTTGAGCAGTATCGCGGCAAGGTGCTGATTATTGTAAATACGGCCAGCAAATGTGGCTTTACGCCGCAGTACAAAGGGCTGGAAGGCATCTACAAGGAATATAAGGGTCAGGGACTGGAGATTCTGGGCTTCCCCTGTGATCAGTTTGGCCATCAGGAACCAGGATCTGAGGATGAAATCAGCGAGTTCTGTGAAATCAATTTCGGCGTAACCTTTCCACTGTTCAGCAAAGTTGAAGTGAACGGCAGTAATGCTCATCCACTGTTCACTCACCTGAAAGAGGAAGCTCCCGGACTACTGGGCTCAAAAGGCATCAAGTGGAACTTCACCAAGTTTCTGGTGGATGCCGAGGGTAATGTAGTGGGGCGCTTTGCTCCCAAGGATGACCCCAAAAAGCTGATTAAGCCCATGGCGAAGCTGCTAACGGAAACCGCTTAATTTTTTTACCGAATGGCTCTGGATAGACATCCAGAGCCTTCTGAGTGTCGAATTCTTAAACCGGAAGCTCAGAACTGTTTGTCGCGTGCACACCGATCTGCCCGGCAATTTCCTGATCGATAAAGTACAGGCCTTTACCTTCTGCGCCAATCATTTTGATCTTATCCAGAATCGAGGTAAACAGCTTCTCTTCTTCATGCTGCTCCGCCACGTACCACTGCAGGAAGTTGAAGGTGGAGTAGTCTTTGCTGGTGAAGGCCAGATCAACAATGTCGTTGATTCTACTGGTGACCAGACGTTCATGGTCAAGTATCTGAGTAAACACATCCTCAATGCCTTCAAAGTGGCAGGATGGCTCCTGAATCGCACCAATCACAGCCATGGCACCGGTTTCGTTTACGTAGTTGAACAGGCGGTTCATATGTTCCATCTCTTCGTTGGCATGGGCACGCAGAAAGCGGGCGCAGCCGTCCAGCCCCCGGTTCTCACACCAGGAACTCATCTGCAGGTAGATGTTGGATGAGTAAAACTCCAGGTTAATCTGGGCATTCAGGCTGGCGATCATTTTTTCACTTAACATTCTTATTCGCTCCTTTTGTATTGTGCCCGTAGTGTGGAGATGACCTGAATGTGATGCACTGACCTATGTCGTATTTTGCGAAAATCGAACTAGACTCCCTCATCACGAATACTCGTGTGAGCACGTAAGGTATTTATGACGCTGTCGTATGTTGGAGTGCAGGGTTACATGTGCTTGCTATTGCGTGATCGTAAGCAGGGAGCCAGGGAGTTGCTCTGCTGCTTTAAACCGAAGGTAAAGTAAAATGTTCGGTAAGAAGTTTCTGGTTTCTCTGGCTGTTGCAGGCGGTGCTGCTGCGATGTCTGTGCCTGCGTCTGCGGGGGTGAGTGAAGGGGATTTAGCTTGGAAGTTTGGATTAGCGTATATCGTGCCAGATGAGAACACCATTAAATGGTATGAAGAGGCAAATCACGAGCTACATAGAGATAAGTTAAAAAAGGATAAAAACCCTATCACTTTGAGCTTTGATTTGGTGTACATGGCAACAGATGAGATTGGCATAAACTGTGGCACTTCCTATCCCGCCAAGGTTAAGCAGAAGGTTTCTGGCACAGACAAAGGAAAATATGAATATGACATTATGCCGTTGCATGTAACAGCGCAATACTACTTCATGATGCCACAAGATGAATTCCGCCCTTATGTAGGAGCTGGTGTTCACTACACCTATATGAAGAGTTTTAAGATCGATCATAAGGACTATGACAAGATTGATTTTGATAAGGACTATGGATACGTCTTGCAAGTCGGTGGCATTTTTAACCTTGATGATGACTTGTTTGTAGATGCATCTGCACGCTATTTCTATTTAAAGCCTGAAGGAAAGGCTGATGTAAAACCGGAGCATGAGCATACACGGAAAGTGAAAGTAAAGGATTACAAAATCAACCCCTGGATGTTCAACGTCAGCTTCGGCATGAAGTTCTAAGCTCCTGCAAACCTGCGGGCAGTACACCTGACACGCCCGCAGGTACTCTCACAGATCACCGGCCAGTTCCTGCGTGATTAACTCAACCACCTTATTCAAACGCTTGGGCAAGATGTCCCACTTCTGTTGTGCGAGATAGATGGTTTCGGAAACGGGAATATCCAGCTTATGGCTGCAAATAGCTTGCTGATGGGGAAACGCTGCAACGGCATGGGCTGGGAGAACGGTAAACCCGAGGCTACGGCTCACTGGTTCCAGAATCATACCAATCTGGTTTGAGAACCCCCGGTGGGGGAGCTGGTCAAAGCGGGCGAACTCTCGATAGTTGGCGCCCAGCAGCAGTGTTGCATGATGAGCACCGTCGGGATGGTTGATATAACCCAGTTCCAACAGCGTGGGCCAGTCTACGGCTTTGACATCGGATGATGTGACAAGGCAGAGGTGTTCAGCCGCTAAAGGGCGACAAATAAGGCTGGGGCTTTTCACCGCTCGGGTAATCAGGCCGATATCCAACTTCTGTTCTTCAAGGTTTTTCTCAATGCTGTGGTTGGGAGCAACTTCAAAGTCAATTTGCAAGGCGGGGTGCTGTTGCTGCCAGTTGAGCAGTTGTGGATAGAGCTTCAGGCCAAGGCTGCCGGGGCTGGCAATACGACAACGGCCTACAAAAGGGTTGTCGACATTGAGTGATTCTTCCATTTCCCGCAGTTGTGAAAGAGATAAAAGACCTTGTTTGTATACCTTTTCACCGGCCTCCGTCAGGCGAAAGCTTTTGCCCTCTCTGTGAATCAAGGCGTGCCTAAGGCTTTGCTCCAGTTTCTGGATGTGCTGGGTTACGCCGGGCTGGGTCATCGTCAGCTTTTCTGCGGTTCTGGTGAAGTGGCCGGTTTCAATAAGTGTGCAGAAGGTTTGCAGCCATGTGAGGTTAATCATAAGTCGCCATGATAAGAAAATATTATCAAAAATATCACTAATGATAATTTCATGTTTTAACAGCTGATCGCTAACCTGTGAGGCATTGACTGGTCTGAGAGCCAAACGAATTGTCAGGAGTTTTTATGTCTACCGAGAAGCGCTACCCCCGCACCATGAGCCATATCGGCCTTTCCGTTCCCGATCTGGAAGCTGCGGTGAAGTTTTACACCGAAGTGATGGGTTGGTACCTGATTATGGAACCTACCGAAATTGTGGAAGACGACAGTCCCATCGGCGAAATGTGCAACGACGTTTTCGGACCGGGCTGGGGCAGCTTTAAGATTGCTCACCTGTCTACTGGTGACAGGGTTGGCGTGGAGATCTTCCAGTTCGCTAATGCTGAAAACCCAGAAAACAATTTCGAGTACTGGAAGACAGGTGTATTCCATTACTGCGTACAGGACCCGAATCTGGAAGAACTGGCTGAGAAGATTGTTGAAGCGGGCGGTAAAGCACGTATGAAGGCTCCTCGTTTCTACTACCCGGGTGAGAAGCCTTACCGCATGATCTACATGGAAGATCCATTCGGCAACATCGTAGAGATTTACAGCCACAGCTATGAGCTGACTTACTCTGCGGGTGCTTATTAACCCCCCCAGCAGACCCTAACGTCCCCGCATAAAGAGCTTATCCAGTTCCGACATGGAGAGTTGTGTCCATGTCGGACGACCATGGTTGCATTGCCCACTGCGCTCCGTTTGCTCCATATCCCGCAGCAAAGCGTTCATTTCTGGAAGTGTGAGTTTGCGATTGGCGCGCACAGAGCCATGACAGGCCATTGTACCCAGCATCTCATCAATGTGAGCCTTTACCTGATCGCTGGAGCCATGCTTAGAAAAGTCTTCCAGCAGCTTGCGCACCATATCGGCTACATCGGCTCCCCGCAGCAAGGCGGGAATCTGTCGTACGACGACGGTCTCTGGCCCCATCCGCTCCAAACCAAAGCCCAGCTTTTGAATGTCTTCCTGAAATTCATCCACCGCATCGCCCTGCTCCAGGCTCACGGCTGTGGATTCCGGTACCAGAAGCGGCTGTGTAGTAATACCGGCTCCGTGCCATGCGGCTTTCATACGCTCGTAAGTGATCCGCTCATGGGCAGCATGCATATCGACCAGCACCATACCTGTGCTGTTTTCCGACAGAATATAAATGCCTTTTAGCTGGGCAACGGCAAAGCCCAGTGGCGGCACTTCGGCATCGTCACTTTCTGGCAAAGGTTGTGGTGCAGATGATGGCGCAGGTTCGTGGAGCTGCTTATACACATTCATCTGGTCCCGTACGGCCATGGGGGAAGGTTGGGCCGATGGCTCTCTATCAAATGCAGGCTTGTTAAAGGCAGGAGCGGCAGAGGCTGCCGTTGAATAGTTGACTGGCTCTGATGCCGCTGGAGTGGGGGTTGGGTTAAGGTTGATACGCTCCTGAGAACCGAACTCTCCCCCCTGCACACCACTGGCTGCAGGCGCAGGTGTTGCATCCATGGCTGTGGGAGGGAGCTGGTCTTCAGGGCGTACAGAGGCCAGTGCCTTGTTGAGGGTGCTGAACAGGAAATTATGCACCGTGCGGCCATCACGGAAACGAATTTCATGCTTGGTAGGATGTACGTTCACATCCACAAAAGCAGGATCAAGCTCCAGATAGAGAACAAACACCGGGTGTCGTCCATGGTAAAGCACGTCCCGATAGGCCTGACGAATGGCATGGGCTATCAAACGGTCTTTCACAATACGACCGTTGACGTAAAAGTGCTGCAAATCCGCCTGCGCCCGTGAAAAGGTGGGCAGGCCTACCCAGCCCCACAGGCGGAGCTCGGTGGATTCCATATCAATCACTACCGCATTGTCCATCAGCTGAGGGCTGAGAAGCTGGGCGATGCGACGTTCCTTCTCCGCCCTGGTGTGAGCAGGGCGCAACTGGTGAATAGTACGCTGGTTGTGGCGTAGGCTGAAAGCAATGTCGTAATGGCTGAGAGCCAGTCGCTTAACCACTTCTTCCAGATGGCCAAACTCAGTTTTTTCTGTGCGCAGAAATTTGCGCCGAGCAGGGGTGTTGAAAAACAGGTCCCGCATTTCCACTGTTGTACCCACAGGGTGTGCCGCAGGGGAGGAAACGGTTTCCATATCCCGGCCTTCCGCAAACACTTTCCAGCCGGATTCCTGACCTTCCACATTAGAAGTGAGAGTGAAACGGGACACAGAGCTGATGGAAGCCAGTGCTTCACCCCTAAAGCCCAGGCTGCCTACAGCTTCCAGATCTTCCAGTGCACTGATTTTGCTGGTGGCATGGCGGGAGAGGGAGAGTGCCAGCTCTTCTTTGGGGATGCCGGAGCCGTTATCCCGAATACGAATCAGACGAACACCGCCGCTTTCCACCTCAATATCTATGCGGGTTGCACCCGCATCAATGCTGTTTTCCAGCAGCTCTTTCACCACGGAGGCCGGGCGTTCCACCACCTCACCGGCGGCAATCTGGTTAGCAAGGCGGGGGCTGAGTAGCTGGATTTTGCGCATAAGGTGTAACTGTTACCTGAAACAAAAATAGGAAAGCGGACAGTGTGTCGGCTTTTAGGGCTTCTGTGAAGTGGAATCAGGCGGATTCTGTTTCTACCGCCACGGTATTCTCACCGGCACTGAAGGCAATCAAACGACTGAGTTCGCACAAACTGCGGCCGCTTTGTTGCTGCAGATCGTTGAAAAAGGCCTGAATCGCTTTCAGGCTGCGCTGGCTGGTGAGACCACCTTCGATAATCTCCCGCTCCCGCAGAAAGGCTTCCACATCCCGGCTGAGGAGGAAGGTGTCCTTGCCGAGAAAACGCAGAGCATAAGGGCCGATGTTGCCACCCAGGCGCGTGCCGTGCTTTTTCAGGAACTGCCACAGCCCGATGATGTTCTCTTCTGGCCAGTCGGCAATAAACTCCGCAAAGCTGCCTTCTTTGTCCCGCACATCGGCGATCATCATAGCGTTTTCCCGAATGCTCCAGACCTTTTTCAAGTTGCGAATAATAGCTGGATCAGCCGCTTTTCGTTCGAGCATGTCGTCGGGCATCATCAGCAGTTTATCCACGTCAAATCCCCAGAAGAGTTCTTCAAAAGCGGACCATTTGTTATCCACAATGCGCCAGACGAACCCGGATTGAAAAATCTTGCGGGTAAATTCCGCCAGAAAGCGGTCCTCCGGCAGTTCGGCAAGATCCGGGTTGGGAAGATGGGATTTGATCAGCAGCTCAATATTCTCATCCCCGCCCTTACGGCGGGACGCTAGCTGATAAATCGTGCGATAGGCTGGGGTGGCGGACATGATGGTTCCTGAATCGGTCCTGGATAAGCTACTGGAGCTCAAGAGTAACAGGCTCTCCCGCCTGCTCGGAAGCGTACTGGTTCAGCAGTTTTACGAATTCTTCACCGTTGGAATCGCAAATCCACTGTTCTCTTTCATCATTAAAGTCAAAGTGAAAACCACCGGAGCGGGCAGCCATCCATAACTGACGCAGGGCTCCCTGCCGACTCAGGATAATCTGGGTACCATTGTCAAAGCGCAGGGTGAGGATGCCTGCTGCATTTTCATAGTCGATATCGGTATCAATGTCTTCAATAGCATCTTCGATGGCCATCATCAGGTCATCAAGTTGGTCGTTGAATTCGAATTCAGTCATGGCGACAAAACAGGCTCGTTTTAGGAAGCGGTAATGATACATTCCGCCGGGAACATCCCCAAAAAAATCTTGCAGTCACGCCAGAATGCACGCCCGAATAACCATTATGTGAAGTTGTTCAGCCTACCCCCGCTAACAACAAAGACAGGGCAAATAACACTCCCCTCTGGCCCCATTGAACTTACCTTCATAAGTCATCTCTTAAGTAATAATGCAGCTCCTTCTCCTTTGGAGGGCCCTCCAATAATCAATTAAGGACAGTTATCATGGCAATGGCACCAGTACAGGGAGTATCTCCCTATCAGAAACCTCACAGTCAATCCCCTGCAGTTCATCCGAAGGTTGAAACCAGAACAGTACCTCATCCGTTTTTTGTAAAAGATCAAAGTGGTCATATAAAGCAAATTTCACCCGGTGACGCTGTAATGATGGCCCAGAGAGCTCTCACTCTGTGGGGTGCATCGGACACAAGCCCTCAGCAGAATTCGTTAAAAACAAAAACAATGAGCACTCTCGGTAAAAGCGGACTCGACGTTGAAAAGAAGATGGCGGCATCCATCTTTGAAGCCCAGGATAAGGAACATATGCTCTCGCCTCAGACCATTCTTGAGGGGCATGAACTTTATATTGCAAGAGGAAAAATAGGAAATTTCCCTTTTCTTGTTGAGAGCGGGAAATACACTGAAGATTTAAGACAAATGTCCTGTCGCGGACTCCTCAGTGAGAAGACATTCCCCTCCTGTGGGGTAGTCGCTGCTTTTAATCGTAAAGTAAAATGCAGTGGCGATCATTATGTGTGCTTAAACTGCGAAGAATCTGTCAAGAAAGGCAAGCCGAGTGTGCAATGTCTGCACGAAGAGCACGGAGAGCTTCATTCTGGTCCCGTTAGCCTGACATCTTCAGACAAAAGCCATGGCTATGCCAAAAAGGCCTCTGAAATACGTGTCCGTTGCATTAACAGAGTACATGGGTGCCAATTCGAAGGGGCACTCAACACTTATATTGGTGGTGGGCAAACCCAAAGTGAAAGGGCGAAAGCACCCACCGCACTTTTGCCACACCTTGATCAATGCACATTTGTCAGTCTTGCTTGCGCTATCTGCAAGCAGAGGGGTAAGAGAACGGAAATGACCTCTGCCGACGAGGCTCTGAAGCATGTTGCAGAGCATCAGACATCTTTAATATCAACCGGATTAGATGCGGGTGATGCTATTCCAGTCATGCTGGCTCCGCTGCACGGAGCAACATTCTCCACTGAAAAAGGTGCTAAAAACTTTTTAAAAGATGAAGTAAGACATCGATTAGAGTTCTATGGCCAATATGCCCCGGGCTTTATAAAGCAATATCAGGATAAGGCCATCCTCGCCTGTCATCACAGCCATCTGTCTGCAAACGCTCTGAAAACAGATGCGGATAGGGCTTGCCTGCACTTACTTGAACTGAGTTACAGATTCATCACTGAGCTTGAACAAATACGTGGCCAGCACATTGAGAAAAGCCACTCAGATGCCAAGAGCGAACAGCTTGTGAGTGCACTTCAGGAAATGAAAGCATCTATGGAAGCAACTCAAAGCGAATACAGGCGCCTTCTGGAGAATCAGCTAAGTATGGCTAACCAGCTGCACAGACATGAGCTGACAATAGCCTCACTCAAAAATAATGCCAGGCACATAACACTTGTTACCTCTGTGTCAGCACTGAAGAAGCACGTCTCTCACTTTGATAAAGATGGTGAGTTCGAACTGTTTCTAAACCCATTTCGGGCAAATCAGGGCATAAAGGCCTGGTCAGCCCAAAGTAAAGATATTTCAGGAAATGCTTTAACCATCTGTCAGAATTCAATTCCCAGTGGAGGAGATAAATACGATCGTCTGCAAGCTTATATCATTAAGGATGGTAAGCTTTATGCCTTCAAGGATTTCAGCTCGATATTTATCGGGAGTCCTTCCCTTATATTGTGTGATCGTGATCATCTTCCCAAATATACTGGCCCGGATGAAGACCAGCTGGAAATTCATCTGATCGCTTCACCGGCTGATGCTTCCCCTGTAACAATCCCCGGCGAAATTGTCGTCAAGTCCGGATATATAGAACACTGGCAGGGTGATGAAAAGCGCTGGAGGTAAGCGCTGTGCTAATGGCTTATTAGCAGGCGAATTGCACGTATTTTTAGCAATTAAGGATTGAGAATACTTATTTCCTGTGGATACTAGGGCACAGGTTTCGAATGGTAGAGGCGCAGAACTCATCAGTAACTGACTTATAAACGACATCAACGGGAGTCAGTGAAAGGGTGTTTTGCCGAAGCTCACAGCAGGTCAAAACTGTAGAGCTGGGGTGTCGTTAAACAGGCGGCACACTGTCACGGTGTTTCTGAAGCGCATCTTGTCTTCAGTTATACATCCGCCATCAGGGCTTGTCTGGCTTTGTGATATATCAGCCAGACTACCGTGGAGTGCTACCGAATCTTGAATGAAGCCATGCTGTTGTCAGTCAGCCACTGTTATTGTGGCTGCCTTTCATGTTGTATGAGTTCCCTTCTTGTTTCGCGCTCCTGATCATCTTATTTTTCAGAGATCAGTAGTATGGATTTATTGAGTTACGCAACATCCCCCCTTTCTGTTCTGGCGCCGGCCGTGGCCATTGGCCTGGCCGTGCTGACACGTAAAACCCTTCTCTCTCTGGGAGCCGGTGCCGTTGTGGGTGCCCTGCTGCTCACTGGTTTTAACCCGCTTAACGCTCTTCAATATCTTGCTCACGCATTTGCCGGTGTGTTCTGGGAAGACGGCGGCCTGAATACTGGCAAAGTCTTTATTCTGTTATTCCCTCTCAGCTTGGGTGTGATGACCAGTTGCATTACTCTGGCCGGTGGTACGCAAGCTTTTGGTGAGTGGGCCCGTACCCGGATTCGCACCGGCAAAGGTGCACAGATCACCACTGTGATTCTGGGCCTGATCATCTTTATTGATGATTACTTCAATGCTCTGACCGTAGGTAACGTAAGCCGCCCTTTGACGGATCGTAATAACGTACCTCGTGCGAAACTGGCCTACCTGCTGGATTCCACGGCGTCACCGGTTTGTGTGATTACTCCGATTTCCAGCTGGGGTGCTTACATTATTTCTCTGATCGGCGGCATTCTGGTGGCCCACGGCCTGACCGATACCAGTGCCATCTCCGCTTTCGTATCCATGATTCCCATGAACCTGTACGCTGTGTTCACTCTGCTGATGGTATTTGCAGTGGCCTCTATGGACTTAAACATCGGCCCTATGAAGGCTCATGCCGAACGTGCAATGCGCGGTGAGCTGGGCAACGTGAACCCACTGGAAACCGAAACAGCCAAGGGCGAAAACCGTGGTACGGTTGCCGATCTGGCTCTGCCTATTTCCCTGCTGGTTATCGCCACTGTGGCGGCGATGATGTACACCGGTGGCCACGTTCTGCAGGCGAACGGTGAAGTGTTCAGTGTACTGGGAGCTTTCAAGAATACGGACGTCGCCACTTCTCTGGTATTCGGTGGTGTGATTGGCATTTTGACCTGCGTAGCTATGCTGATGCGTCAGGGCATTGCTGGCCGCCAGATCAAGACAGCTTTTGTTGATGGCGCACGCTCCATGAGCGGTTCCATTTACATTCTGGTTCTGGCCTGGATTCTGACCGGTGTGATTGGTGAACTGGAAACGGGCCGTTTTCTGGCAGGCCTGATCGGTGATTCTCTGGGTTCCCAGTGGCTGCCTGCACTGATGTTCCTGCTGACCTGTGTGATGGGTCTGGCAACCGGTTCCAGCTGGGGAACATTTGGCATCATGCTACCTATCGCTGGTGATATGGCGGCTGCGAGCGATATGGCTCTGCTGCTGCCAACGCTGGCTGCGGTGCTGGCAGGTTCTGTATTCGGTGACCACAGTTCCCCGATTTCTGATACCACCATTCTGTCGTCCACTGGCGCGGGCTGTGACCATATCGATCACGTCACCACTCAGGTTCCTTATGCGGCCACTGTGGCACTGATCTGCCTGGCGGGTTACACCACTATTGGCTTTACCGAGTCTGTAGCGCTGGGCTTTGGCGTTTCCTCTGTAGCCTTCCTCGCTGTTGTCGCTTTGTTCTACAAGATCTCTTCGACTAAGAGCTCCAAGGTTTATACGCCTGTTAATGCCTGATCTCTTAGTGTGATACGAGCTGTGAAAGCGCCCTGCATCGGGCGCTTTTTTTTAAACTCCATCTCAGTTTTCGTCTCTGTTATGCCAGAAAATACGCAGGTATACTGATTGTCAATTATGCGAATTAAACACTGCCTTGGAATCTGGAGCCCACAATGAAACGAGCACTGGCGCTTGTATCTCTGAGTTTGTTACTGACAGCCTGTGGTCAGAAAGGTCCACTGATTATACCCGACGCGCAACCTGCAGCCCTGACCGTTCAGCACGGAGGCGCGGGGAGTTAATGTCGGAATCATTTTCGTGGATTGATGGTGAATTACACGCCGAAGGTGTTCCCCTCAGCAAGATTGCCGAAACCGTGGGTACACCTTCCTATATTTATTCCCGCGCTGCGATTGAAACCGCCTGGAATGGTTACGCAAAACCCCTGGCGGATGTTTCCCATAAAATCTGTTACGCCGTAAAAGCCAACTCCAATCTAGGCGTTTTGAATGTGCTGGCAAAGCTGGGTGCGGGTTTTGATATCGTGTCCGTCGGTGAGCTTGAACGCGTACTGGCTGCCGGTGGTGATGCGAGAAATGTCGTATTCTCTGGTGTCGGCAAACAAGAGCATGAAGTGCGCCGGGCGCTGGATGCTGGAGTGTGGTGTTTCAATATTGAATCGATTCCCGAACTGGATCGTTTACAGGCTATTGCTGCTGATATGGGGAAAACAGCCAATGTCTCCCTGCGGGTCAATCCCAATGTGGATGCCCGGACTCATCCCTATATTTCCACTGGCCTGAAAGACAACAAGTTTGGTGTAGATATTGACTGTGCCGAAGAGATTTACGAACGTGCTCAAAGCCTGCCAAATATCGAAGTGACTGGTGTAGATTGCCATATCGGTTCACAGCTCACGTCTCTTGAACCTTACCTTGATGCGCTGGATATTCTGTTGGCGCTGGTGGATCGTCTGGCTGATAAAGGCATTGTCCTCTCTCACCTTGATCTTGGTGGCGGCCTGGGTGTGACTTATAAAAACGAGCAACCACCGGCCACAGAAGATCTTATTACAGCTGTGCGTAAGCACGTAGGAGACCGTAAGCTGACACTGGTCTTTGAACCGGGCCGTTCCATTGTTGCCAATGCCGGCATTCTTCTGACAAAGGTGGAAATGCTGAAGCACACAGAACACAAGAACTTTGCCGTGATTGATGGGGCAATGAACGATTTGATTCGTCCGGCGCTCTACGGTTCCTGGCACGACATCGTGCCGGTGAAACCCCGTGAAGGAGAAGGGCTGGTATACGACATTGTTGGCCCGGTGTGTGAAACCTCCGACTTTCTTGGCAAAAACCGCACTCTGACACTGAAAGACGGGGATTTGCTGGCGATTATGTCGGCAGGGGCTTACGGTATGGTAATGGCTTCCAACTTTAATACCCGTGGCCGTCCGGCAGAAGTTCTGGTATCCGGTGACAAGGCTGATATTGTACGTCGCCGGGAAACCCTGGCCGACCAGTTGGCGCTGGAATTACTGCCAGGGGAGAAGGCATGCTTTTAAAATTCACAAAAATGCATGGTCTCGGAAATGATTTTATGGTGGTAGATGGCGTGACCCAGAATGTCCGTCTTCACCCTGACAAAATCAAAGAGCTGGGTGATCGCCATTTTGGCGTAGGGTTCGATCAACTTTTGCTGGTTGAGCCCCCCGGTGATCCTGATATGGATTTTTGCTATCGCATATTTAATGCAGATGGCAGTGAAGTCGAGCAATGCGGCAACGGCGCCCGGTGTTTTGCTATGTTTGTGCTGGAGCGCAAGCTGGCATCCAGCCGCCGTATCAAAGTTCAAACTGCCAAAGGCAATATTGAACTGCGGGTCGGTAAAGACGGCGAAGTCACTGTAAATATGGGCAAGCCCAAGCTCGAGCCTTGGGAAATTCCGTTTAAAGCAGAGCGGCAGTCCATCACCTACAAGCTGGAGGTGGAAGGCAAGCAGCATGAAATTGCAGCGGTTTCCATGGGCAATCCCCATGCAGTGCTGCTGGTGGATGATTGCAAAAAAGCTCCGGTGGAAATCCTGGGCCGTAAAATCCAGCGCCATGCCCGCTTCCCGCAAAACTGCAATGTCGGCTTTATGGAAATCGTGAACCCCGGTGAAGTGAACCTGCGGGTTTATGAACGTGGAGTAGGAGAAACTCTGGCCTGTGGTACAGGCGCCTGTGCAGCTGTTGTTGCCGGACGCTTGCAGGGGCTGCTGGAACCCACTGTTAAAGTGAACCTTTCCGGCGGCTCCCTGAGTATCACCTGGAAAGAGGAAGACCTGCCGGTACTGATGACAGGCCCGGCTACACGCGTCTACGAGGGGCAGATAAGGATATGAGTGACGACGGACTTGATTTGGCGGAGTCTTTAACCGATGAGCAGGTGGCACAGTTTCTGAGCACCAATCCTGACTTCTTTATCAAACGGGATGAGTTGCTGAGTACTCTCACCATTCCTCACCAGCGTGGCGAAGCTATCTCTCTGGTTGAGCGACAAGTGTCTGTTTTGCGGGAGCGTAACCAAAGCATGCGCACCAAGCTGAACGAGCTGCTCAGTATCGCCCGTGATAACGACAGCCTGTTCGAGCGTGTACGCAGACTGGTTCTGACAGTGCAGGAAGCGGATACTCTCGACGAGGTGCTGGACGCCGTTGATGACAGTCTGTCCCACGAATTTCGTATTGATTACGTGTCGCCTATGCTGGTGTCTGAGACATTTGCAGGTTCTGTAAAAACTGGCCCGACAGGCTCAAAAGCTTCCCGTGTTCCCTGCCATACCAAGGCAGATATTCATTCCGGTACGGGTATTTCGGATCTGCTGACCGGCAGTCGCGTAGTATGCGGACGTTTACGGGAGCAGGAGCTGAAATTCCTCTTCCCTAATCATTGGAAAATGGTGAAATCCACTGCTGTTGTGTCTCTGCACTTCAAACGTCCTCTGGGGATTTTGGCCGTGGGCAGCCGTAGTGAGGATGATTTCCGGGCTGGTACGGGAACGATTTATTTAAACTTCATTGGTGAAGTGGTTTCCCGCGCTTTGGAAACACTGGCAGCACCGCGTCCCTGACGTTTATGTCCGGTGCAAGGTTGCGAGCCGAACAGCTGGAGGCGTGGCAGAATAATCTTCGCCATGAGTGTAATGTCTCGCCTCACACCTTATCGGCGTATCTCCGTGATCTGGACAAACTCGATAAGCATCTTGAGCCGTCTGATACATGGCAAAGTCTGAAAACAAAAGACATCAGCCATGTGTTGGGAGAGTTGCATCGCAAAGGGCTTGAGGCCCGTAGCCTGCACCGCTGGCTCTCTTCCGTTCGTAGTTTTTATGACTTTCTGTTGCGACAAGGGCTGGCCGATCACAATCCCGCCAAAGGCATTCAGGGGCCACAAACTGCGAAAACCCTTCCAAAGGTTCTGGATGCTGATCAGGTATCTGGCATGCTGGATATGACTTGCGACTCTCCGTTGCTAATCCGCGACCATGCTATTCTCGAACTGTTTTACTCAGCTGGTATACGCCTTTCAGAGCTGGTTGGCCTGAATGTTGGTGATGTTGTTCTTAATGATGGTCAGGCTAGAGTGTTGGGTAAAGGAAGCAAGGAACGTGATGTTCTGATCGGTAGCAAAGCCCGGCAGGCTTTGGAAAAGTGGCTGACTGTTCGCAGCAGCTTTGCAAACGAAGGTGAAACAGCGTTGTTTGTTTCCAAAAATGGTAAACGCATCAGCCAACGTCAGGTTCAGGTGAGAATTAAGGAGTGGGGTAAACGTCACGGGCTGGATATGCCTTTACATCCCCATATGCTCCGGCACTCCTTTGCCAGCCATATTCTGGAATCAAGCGGTGATTTGCGAGCCGTGCAGGAAATGCTGGGGCATAGTGATATTTCTACTACGCAGGTTTATACACATCTGGATTTTCAGCATTTGGCGGATGTTTATGATAAGACACATCCAAGAGCCAGAAAGAAGGATTGATTGTTTTTGGATGTCAGATTTTCAGGTTTGCTGTGGTCATCAATAAATACATTGCGCCAGCATTCCACTCGAAAGTACTTGCCAGATTTGATGCTGCTGAATCCAAAAATCTGTTTAGATCGCGATTTATAAAGTTTGCGACGTTTCATATTCCATTGTCGGTATATTTTTCATATTGTCACCTTATCCTTCAACCGACACCGCCGCAGGCCTTGTGCCGATGGCAGCTGGTGATATGGTCATTCACCATGCCGGTCGCCTGCATAAAGGCATAGCAAATCGTGGGGCCGACAAAGTTAAAGCCTTCTTTTTTTAAGGCCTTGCTCATACGTTCTGAAATCTCGGTTGAGGCGGGCACTTCAGCCATAGAGGTAAAGTGATTCTGGATGGTTTCACCATCGACAAACGACCAGATGAACCGGGAAAATGAGCCGTACTTTTCCTGTACTTTCAAATAAGCTTTGGCGTTATGAATAGCACTGTTCACCTTCAGCTTGTTACGGATGATACCAGGGTTGTGCAACAGTTCTTCCACTTTTTCCGGGCCGTACTGAGCCACCTTGCATGGGTCGAACCCTTCGAAAACCTTGCGATAATGCTCCCGCTTGCGCAACACTGTGATCCACGAAAGCCCTGCCTGTGCACCTTCCAGAACCAGAAACTCAAAGAGTTGATCGTCGTTTCTGCAGGGAACGCCCCACTCCTGATCGTGGTACTCACGGTAGAGTTCATCACCATGGCACCAGGAGCAACGTATGCCATCCGTTACACGTTCTACTTTACTCACCAACATCTCCTGAAAATGTGCTGTTTCATTGTCAGTTATCCTGACAGTTCACTCACACAAAACGCAAGAACGATGCGAAGTGACGCCACAAAAGGTATGATGCCCCCATTCGTATAAACGTAAAATTCCAGCTAAGGATATGCCGGAGTGCTTCTTTCGCTGGAAAACGGGTGTACGTGAAAGTCGTCTGGTGAAGCTTTATCAAAGCCAATACCCAACACCGAGAATAATGTCTACAGGACTTATAGATCGATCGTTAAGCACGAAAAGAGCTTATAAAAAGAATAGTTGTTCGCTGATCGCGAACCTCTTTGGCAACAGGTTTTTCAATGCTGAAATTTATCATTAAACGATTTGCCATAGCCGTACCAACACTGCTAGTGCTCATCACCATATCTTTCTTTTTGATGCAAGCGGCACCGGGCAGCCCTTTTACCGGTGAGCGGAATCTTCCACCCGAGATACTCAAAAACATCGAGGCCAAGTACAACCTCGACAAACCCCTGTATCAGCAGTATTTCCTTTACCTTGGCAATCTTGCCAAAGGTGATTTAGGGCCGTCGTTTAAATACCGGGATTACACGGTGAACGACTTGCTGGAGCAGAGCTTTCCTGTCTCATTGAAAATAGGCTCAGTGGCCTTCCTGTTTACTGTGATCATTGGGGTCACCATAGGAACGGTAGCCGCTCTGAAGCAAAATACGGTGCTCGATTACATCATCATGGCACTGGCGATGACGGGTGTTGTGCTGCCGTCGTTTGTTATCGCACCACTCCTTGTTCTGATATTCGCCATCACCCTGCACTGGCTGCCCGCCGGTGGCTGGAACGGCGGAGAGTGGCAATACATGGTATTACCGGTTACGGCTATGGCCATTATGTATATGGCGTCTATCGCCCGTATCCAGCGCAGCAGTATGATTGAGGTGCTGAACAGTAACTACATTCGCACTGCCCGTGCTAAAGGCCTGCCGTGGCATGTGATTATCACCCGCCACGCTCTGCGTCCTTCCCTGCTGCCTGTTGTTTCTTATCTCGGCCCTGCGTTTGTGGGCATTATCACCGGCTCCGTGGTTGTGGAAACCGTGTTCGGACTACCCGGTATCGGCCAGCACTTTGTGAATGGTGCACTGAACCGTGACTACTCACTGGTTCTTGGCCTGACCATTATCATCGGTGCTCTCACCATTCTGTTCACTGCGATTGTCGATATTCTTTATGCGGTCATCGATCCAAAGATCCGCTATCAGTAAGGAAGCGAAGTCATGGCACATCTGACACCCGAAGCGGATAAAAAAGCCGCTGTCAGCAACTTCGCTGACGCTCTTGAAAATCAGCTGGACAATAGTCTGGAAATTGAAGGTCGCAGCCTGTGGGCAGACGCCCGCATGCGCTTTTTCCGGAATAAAGCCGCTGTCACCAGCCTGATTATTCTTGCCATCATTGGCGTACTGGTTGTGGTTGGCCCCTGGTTGTCTCCCCATGAGTTCGATGCGATCGACTGGAGCTATATGGCTGCGCCTCCCGATATGGAAAGCAGTCATTGGTTCGGTACTGATGCCCTTGGTCGAGACCTTTTTGTGCGTACCCTCATGGGTGGCCGGATCTCCTTTATGGTGGGCATCCTTGGCGCACTGGTTGCGGTGCTTATCGGCACGCTGTTTGGTGCTACCGCTGGTTATGCCGGTGGCCGTACCGACGCCATCATGATGCGTATTCTGGAAATCCTTCAGTCGTTCCCGTTCATGTTCCTGGTGATTCTGCTGGTGACCATGTTTGGTCGCTCCATCATGCTGATCTTCCTCGCCATTGGTGCAGTCTCCTGGCTGGATATGGCCCGTATCGTGCGCGGACAGACCATCAGCCTGAAGGGCCGCGAGTTTATTGAAGCAGCCCGTGTGTGTGGGACCAGACCCTCCGCAATTATCTTGCGACACATTGTGCCTAACGTGCTCGGCATTGTGGTGGTTTACGCCTCATTGCTGGTACCCGGTATGATTCTGTTTGAATCCTTCCTGAGCTTCCTTGGTCTGGGTGTGCAGGAGCCCATGACCAGTTGGGGTGCTCTGGTAAACGAAGGCTCTCAGTCTATGGAAGTGGCCGTATGGCAGCTGGCTTTCCCTGTAGCGTTCCTGGTTATCACACTGTTCTGCTTTAACTATGTGGGCGATGGTTTGCGTGATGCCCTCGACCCGAAAGATCGATAACTCTGAGGAACGATTTATGAGCTTATTAGACGTTAAAGATCTGCAGGTTCATTTCTCCACCCCTGAGGGTGACGTGACTGCCGTTAACAACCTGAACTTTTCACTGGAAGCCGGGCAAACCCTCGGTATTGTTGGCGAGTCAGGCTCCGGTAAAAGCCAGACCGCTTTCTCCATTATGGGGCTGCTGGCCAAGAATGGCCGCACCGGCGGTGAAGCGCTGTTTGAAGGCAAACAAATCCTCAACCTCCCCGAGAAAGAACTGAACAGCATCCGTGCCGAGAAGATCTCCATGATCTTTCAGGACCCAATGACATCCCTGAATCCTTACATGAAAGTCGGCACTCAACTGATGGAAGTGCTGAGACTGCATAAAGGTATGGGCAAAGAGGAAGCCTTTGAAGAGTCCGTGCGTATGCTGGATGCGGTAAAAATGCCCGAATCCCGCAAGCGCATGACTATGTACCCCCACGAGTTCTCCGGGGGTATGCGACAGCGGGTGATGATCGCCATGGCGCTCTTGTGTCGTCCAAAGCTGTTGATTGCCGACGAACCCACAACGGCTCTGGACGTAACCGTTCAGGCTCAGATTATGGAGCTGTTGAATGATCTGAAACGGGACTTCAACACCGCTATTATTATGATCACCCACGACCTGGGCGTAGTGGCAGGTATCTGTGACAAGGTTCTGGTGATGTATGCAGGCCAGACCATGGAATATGGCACCACGGATGAAATTTTCTACAGGCCAAGCCATCCGTACACCATCGGTTTGCTGGAATCGATTCCAACCCTGAAAACCGAAGGTGAAATTCTGCCTACCATTCAGGGCAATCCACCGAACTTGCTGAACCTGCCAGCAGGCTGCCCGTTCCAGGAACGTTGCTCCCACGTGATGGACATCTGTCGTCAGAATATGCCAGCTCTGGAAACCTTTGAGAATAACCGCCGTCGCGCCTGTTTCTGGGCTGTACCTGAGCATACAACAGAAGGAGCCAGCCTGTGAGCACCCACCAGGCACAAGCCAAGCCTCTTTTGCAGGTGCGCAATGTCTGCGTCCACTTTCCCATTCCTGCCTCCCGTGACTGGCCATGGCAGCCTATTCCCAAGGTAAAGGCTGTGGACGGTGTGAGTTTTGATCTGATGCCCGGTGAAACCCTGGGTGTTGTGGGAGAATCCGGCTGTGGCAAATCCACTCTGGCACGGGCCTTGATCGGTTTGGTGAAAACCACATCCGGAGAGATTCTCTGGGGTGGTAAAAATCTGGCAGGCATGAACGACAAAGGCTTTCACAAGGTGCGTCGTGATATGCAGATGATCTTCCAGGATCCTCTGGCCTCCCTGAACCCACGGATGACCATTGGCGATATTATTGCCGAGCCGCTGCGCAACTATGAAGCGGATTTGAGTCCTGAAGAGGTCAAAGCCCGAGTACGGCAGATTATGGATCGTGTTGGTCTGCTGCCTAACGTCATTAACCGTTATCCCCACGAGTTTTCCGGTGGTCAGTGCCAGCGTGTGGGCATTGCCCGCGCTTTGATTCTCAAACCCAAACTGATTATCTGTGATGAACCGGTAAGTGCGCTGGATGTATCTATTCAGGCACAGGTCGTGAACCTGCTGAAAGAGCTGCAGGAAGAGATGGGATTATCTCTGGTGTTTATTGCCCACGATCTGTCAGTGGTAAAACACATCAGTGATCGTGTACTGGTGATGTATCTGGGTAACGAAGCGGAGCTGGCAACTTCCGAGGCACTGTATGCCAAACCCACTCACCCTTACACACAGGCGCTCCTGTCTGCGGTTCCTATTCCTGATCCGGAACTGGAACGCAACAAAACCATTCAACTACTGGAAGGTGATCTTCCATCACCCATCAACCCACCATCCGGCTGTGTATTCCGCACACGCTGCCCCAGGGCGATTGAGAACTGCGCCAAAGAAAAGCCTGTGCTAAAAGGTAATGCCGTTCATCAGGTCGCCTGCCCGGTTACAGCGCCCTGAATCAGAAAACCCCGGCTACTTTAACGACCGGGGTTCTTTATTTCTGAGGTATCTCACATATCACTTAGCGGTGATATAGAGATCACGAGCCAACATAGTACCCAGAGGGTTGTCGATGGCATAGCCATGCACCGTGGGTTTGATCAGGCGAACGCTGGTGTACTGGTAAACAGGAATGGCTGGCATTTCATCCGCAAAAATCTTCTCAGCGTGAGTGTACATTTCACTGCGCTTCGCTGGATCCTGCGTGGTCAGCGCCTGAGTGATCAGGTCGTCATACTCGTTGTTGGACCACTTGCCGTAGTTCTGGGCGTTCCTGCTGGTCCAGACGGTCAGCATGGTCGATGGTTCGTTGTAATCACCCAGCCATCCTGCACGGGCCACCTGGAAGTGTCCCTGATGTACAGTATCCAGGAAGGTTTTCCACTCCTGATTTTTCAGGGTGACATGAATCACATCTGAGCCCAGAGCCTGTTTCCACATCTGGGATGTGGCGATGGCGATCTTCTTGAGGCCTTCATTGGTGTTGTAAAGCAGTTCAATGTCCAGCGGGTGGCTCTTATTGAAGCCCGCTTCGTTCAGCAGCGCTCTGGCTTTTTCATCCCGCTCTTTCTGAGTCATTTTACCCCAGGCCAGATCAGGAGGCGTAAACCCGTCAACAGACTCTGGTGTAAAGCTGTAGGCAGGAAGCTGACCACCGCCCAATACATAGTTGGTAATCGCATCCCGGTTAATGGAATAAGTCAGCGCTTTTCTTACGCGAACATCATCAAAAGGTTTAACATTCTTATTAAAGTCGTAATAGTAGGTTCCTATTTTTGGTGAAATTTTCACCTGTTCAGGTATTGTCTTCTGTAGATTTTTCAGGTGTTCAGAAGGTGCGCCGGTTAAATCAATCTCACCGGCCTTATACCGATTCAAAGCTGCATTGCCAGATATAATAGGCAAGTAATCAACTTCATTAACAACTGTTTCTTTATCGTTCCAATACTTCGGGTTGCGTTTGGCTACAATACGTTCATTAACAACCCACTCGGTTAACTTATAAGCGCCATTGGAAACCATATTCTCTGGCCGTGTCCAGGCATCACCATACTTTTCAACAACCTTTTGAGGAACCGGCATCATTGTGTAATGAGCTACCAGTTTAGGGAAGAATGGTACTTGATTACTCAGGGTAATCTGAACGGTGTGATCATCAACCGCTTTAATACCAAGTTCTGATTTTGGCATTTTCCCATCAATAATGGCTTTTGCATTATCTATATTCGCCAGCTCCATAAACCACGCGTATTTAGATCCGGTTGCCGGATCAACAGCACGTTGGAAAGCAAATACGAAATCACTGGCTGTGACCGGATCACCGTTTGACCACTGGGCGTCTTTGCGAAGATTAAACGTATACACCAAACCATCATCAGACACAGACCAGTCTGTCGCAGTACCGGGAATCACTTTGCCGTGTGGGTCCAGGGTTGTCAGGCCTTCAAACAGATCACGAACCACTGGACTACCCGCATTGCCTTCAACCTTTTGAGGATCTAGGGAGGAGGGTTCGTTGTTAATATTCCGTTTAAATACCTGTTGTGCAGCAGGAGCCAGTTGAGTGCCCTGTGGCACAACAGCAGCAAAGGAAGCAGACGACACTCCAACGGTTAAGGCGGCAATAGTTGAGACCAGTATTTTTTTGGCTGTGTTCATAAATGACCTGTTTAATTCTAATGAATGACATAAGGTGTCTCCGAACACTTATCAGTGTGCAACAAGGCCACGCTATAAAAACCCGTCACAAATCAACAAAATCTATTTTTCGTAAAGTTTTATTACCTGAAAACAGTATGTTTATTAGACGAACAGACAGTTTATATAACCAGAGTCAACTTTTATAACCATAAACGACAGTACTTCTTTAGTTTTAACCAACACAAAACCAAAATCGGATAAAAACCAAACAATACACAAACATCAAACAACAATAACTTTACTTTTATTGACCTGATACGTGTTTTTATAACGCCATCTTATTGCACAGTAATAAACAGCCCCATCTTCTTTCATCGAGGTGTGCAGATGATAAAAACAGACAGTCAACCTAACCATTCGCAGTGTTTAGGGTAGGAGAACACAAATGCTTAACTTTGTTATTCGAAGATTTGCGATCGCTGTGCCAACCCTTTTAGTTTTGATAACTATTTCCTTCTTCTTAATGCAGGCCGCCCCCGGAAGCCCCTTTACAGGAGAGCGCAGCCTTCCCCCTGAGATACTCAAAAACATCGAAGCCAAGTATCACATGGACAAACCCCTCTACCAGCAATACTTCATGTATCTGGGTAACCTGGCTAAAGGCGACCTTGGCCCCTCTTTCAAATACCGTGACTACACTGTGAATGATCTCCTCTCACAGAGCTTCCCGGTTTCCCTGAAAATTGGTTCTGTGGCTTTCCTCTTCACGGTTCTGGTCGGTGTCACCATTGGCACAACAGCAGCTCTCAAACAAAACACCTTTCTTGATTACATCATAATGGCCCTGGCGATGACGGGTGTTGTACTACCGTCGTTTGTTATCGCCCCGCTTCTTGTTCTGATATTCGCCATCACTCTGCAATGGCTCCCGGCTGGAGGCTGGCAAGGGGGAGGCTGGCACTTTATGGTACTTCCGGTAGTGGCCATGGCTATTATGTACATGGCGTCTATCGCACGTATCCAGCGCAGTAGCATGATTGAGGTGCTGAACAGTAACTACATTCGCACCGCACGGGCAAAAGGCCTGCCCTGGAAAACCATCATTCTCCGCCACGCCATGCGTCCTTCCCTGTTGCCGGTCGTGTCTTATCTCGGCCCTGCATTTGTGGGCATTATCACCGGCTCCGTGGTTGTGGAAACTGTGTTCGGCCTGCCCGGTATCGGCCAGCATTTTGTGAATGGTGCCCTGAACCGTGACTACTCCCTGGTACTGGGCCTGACCATCATCATCGGCACACTGACCATCCTGTTTACAGCAATTGTCGATATTCTCTATGCCGTCATCGACCCCAAGATTCGCTACCAGTAAGGAGACGACAGATGACCACAATGGCTCCTGCTGCCGACCAAAAAGCGGCCATAGAAAACTTTGCAAAAGATCTCGAGCTGGAAATCGAAGGCCGCAGCCTGTGGGCAGATGCCCGCGCCCGCTTCTTCCGTAACCGTGCAGCGGTTACCAGCCTTCTTGTTCTGGCCTTTATCGGCCTGCTTGTTCTTATTGGGCCATACCTGTCCCAGTATCAATACGATGGTATTGACTGGGCCAATATGGCCACTCCTCCCAGCCTCGAAAACGGTCACTGGTTTGGTACCGACGCCCTTGGCCGAGACCTGTTTGTGCGCACCCTGCTTGGTGGTCGCATCTCCTTTATGGTGGGTATTCTCGGTGCACTGGTTGCTGTGCTGATCGGTACAATTTATGGTGCAACGGCTGGCTATCTGGGAGGCAAAGTAGATATGGTAATGATGCGGATTCTGGAGATTCTGCAGTCATTCCCCTTCATGTTTCTGGTAATTCTGCTGGTGACCATGTTTGGCCGCTCCATCATGTTGATATTTATTGCCATTGGTGCGGTGTCCTGGCTCTCCATGGCCCGTATTGTGCGCGGACAAACCATCAGCCTGAAAGGGCGGGAGTTTATTGAAGCCGCGCGGGTGTGCGGTACTCGACCATGGGACATTATTCGCGGTCACATCGTTCCCAATGTACTGGGTATCGTGGCTGTTTACGCTTCGCTTCTGGTTCCCGGCATGATTCTGTTTGAATCCTTCCTGAGCTTCCTCGGTCTGGGTGTGCAGGAACCCATGACCAGCTGGGGTGCACTGGTGAGCGAAGGCGCGAATGCCATGACGGTTGCCGTATGGCAGCTGGCTTTCCCGGTGGCCTTTTTGATGATCACCCTGTTCTGCTTTAACTACGTTGGCGATGGCTTGCGCGACGCCCTCGACCCTAAAGATCGTTAATAGAAAGGAATCCTGAAAGATGAGTTTGCTGGAAGTCAACGATTTACGGGTGACATTCTCCACCCCAGACGGCGACGTAACCGCCGTCAACAACCTGAATTTCTCTTTGGAAGCAGGACAAACCCTCGGCATTGTGGGGGAATCCGGTTCTGGTAAAAGCCAGACCGCTTTCTCTCTGATGGGGTTGCTGGCCAAGAATGGTCGCACCGGTGGTGAGGCGCTGTTTGAAGGCAAGCAGATCCTCAATCTGTCCGAGAAAGACCTGAACAGCATCCGTGCCGAAAAGATCTCCATGATCTTCCAGGACCCGATGACCTCTCTGAACCCTTACATGAAGGTCGGCACCCAGTTAATGGAAGTGTTGATGCTGCACAAAGGCATGGGGAAAGAGGAAGCCTTTGGAGCGTCCGTGCGTATGCTGGACGCAGTAAAAATGCCAGAAGCCCGCAAACGGATGGATATGTATCCCCACGAGTTCTCCGGTGGTATGCGACAGCGGGTCATGATTGCCATGGCATTGCTGTGTCGTCCAAAGCTATTGATTGCCGATGAGCCAACAACCGCTCTGGACGTAACCGTGCAGGCCCAGATTATGGAGCTGTTGAACGATCTGAAACGAGATTTCAACACCGCCATTATCATGATTACCCACGATCTGGGCGTAGTAGCCGGTATCTGCGATAAGGTTCTGGTGATGTACGCGGGCCAGACCATGGAGTACGGCACTACGGATGAGATTTTCTACAAGCCCAGCCATCCGTACACCATTGGTTTGCTGGAATCGATTCCCACCCTGAAAACTGAAGGCGAAGTCCTGCCCACCATTCAGGGCAATCCACCTAACCTTCTGAATCTGCCAGCAGGCTGCCCATTCCAGGAGCGTTGCTCCCATGTGATGGACAGCTGTCGTGAGCATATTCCAAAACTCAAAAACTTTGAGAATGGTCGCCGCCGCGCCTGTTTCTGGGCCGCATCTGAGCACACAGCAGAAGGAGCCAGCCTGTGAGTACCAATAAACAAGTGAAGCCTCTTCTGCAGGTGCGTGATGTTTGCGTCCATTTTCCGATTCCAGCATCCCGGGACTGGCCATGGCAGCCCATTCCCAAGGTCAAAGCCGTAGATGGCGTGAGCTTTGATTTGATGCCCGGTGAAACGCTGGGTGTTGTGGGGGAATCCGGCTGTGGCAAATCCACACTGGCCAGAGCCTTGATTGGGCTTGTCAAAGCCACATCCGGTGACATTATCTGGGAAGGCAAGAATCTGGCAGGCATGGATGACAAAGGCTTTCACGACGTACGTCGTGATATGCAGATGATCTTCCAGGAT
>NZ_SMME01000854.1:38392-46568 GCF_009711465.1 Parendozoicomonas verongulae
ACTGCGCAACTATGAGCCTGACCTCAGCCCTGAAGACGTCAAAGTCCGTGTACGCCAGATTATGGACCGTGTTGGCCTGCTGCCTAACGTCATCAACCGTTACCCCCATGAGTTCTCCGGTGGTCAGTGCCAGCGTGTGGGTATTGCCCGTGCCCTGATTCTCAAGCCAAAACTGATTATCTGTGATGAACCGGTAAGTGCGCTGGATGTCTCCATTCAGGCACAAGTGGTGAACCTTCTAAAAGAATTACAGGATGAAATGGGGTTATCGCTGGTATTTATTGCCCACGATCTTTCGGTAGTGAAACACATCAGTGATCGTGTATTGGTGATGTATCTGGGTAACGAAGCGGAGTTGGCTACCTCTGATGCTCTCTACGCGAAACCCACTCACCCTTATACACAGGCGCTGCTGTCTGCGGTTCCTATTCCTGACCCGGAGCTGGAACGCAATAAAACCATTCAACTGCTGGAAGGTGACCTTCCATCACCTATCAACCCGCCATCCGGCTGTGTGTTCCGTACGCGCTGCCCCAAGGCGATTGAAAGTTGTGCGAAGGACAAACCCCACCTGAAAGGCAGTACTGTTCATCAGGTTGCCTGCCCTGTATCAGCGCCATAATACCCTGTAGAGCTGTTCGCTAACGACATGCCAGCAGCGCCTATCTACGGATATGTATCCAGCCGTCTGGTTAAGCCTTATGTGGGTGGTTACCCTGAAAATAACCCGGAAGATAATATTTATTCCCGTGATATTTACATTATGAAGAAATAAACATTTTCCAACATTGTCACAACAGAGAAAGCCAGCCTGTCGCTGGCTTTCTCTGATAGGCTAAACTTTTGTTTAAATAGCAACCAGCAATACCCGACTACTCTACATGGCTATTAGTGCGGAGATAACATGGTTTCACTGCTTGTCAGGAGACAGTAAATTCTTCTCACTGCAGCAAGTACGGATTGTTGTAATCAACTTGTGTTGATACTTTTCCAGCGTCTTTTTCCGTGCTGTTTTGGTTGAATTGTAATCTGGTAAAACATCCGATTCAGAACTAGACCTGTCAGTACAAAATTCCCCCCGCCCCTCGGGCATCTATCAGCGTTGATGCGAACTATGAGCAAAGAAAACATTCTGATCATTAACTGCGGCAGTTCTTCTCTGAAGTTCGCCGTGATCAACCCACGCACTGGTGAAGAATTCATCAACGGTATTGGTGAACGCCTGGGCTCCCCAGAGTCTTTCATTCGCTGGAAGTTCGAAGGCACCAAAGATCGCAAAGACCTGGATAACGGCGCACACGATGCGGCTGTAGAAACTCTGCTCCACCTGCTGGAAGAGAAAGGCCTGAAAGACTCTATCGCAGCTGTAGGTCACCGTGTTGTTCATGGCGGCGAGACTTTCACCAAGTCCAGCCTGGTTGACGCAGACGTAATGAAGGCCATTGAGGACAACACTCACCTGGCTCCTCTGCACACTCCAGCCAACCTGATCGGCATTAAGGCTGCTCAGAAGCACTTCCCTGAGCTGCCAATGTCTGTGGTATTCGATACCTCTTTCCACCAGACCATGCCTGAGAAAGCGTACATCTACGCAACTCCTTATAAGTTCTACAAAGAAAAAGGCCTGCGTCGTTACGGCATGCACGGCACCAGCTACCGCTTCGTAACCGAGCAGGTTTGCGAGCAGCTGAACATGGACGTAAACAACAGCAAGCTGGTTATCGCTCACCTGGGTAACGGTGCTTCCGCTGCTGCCATACTGAACGGCGAAAGCGTTGATACCACCATGGGCCTGACTCCTCTGGAAGGTCTGGTGATGGGTACTCGTTCCGGTAACATCGACCCTAATGTCTTCTCCTTCCTGAACAAGACTTACGGCTACTCTCTGGAAGAGATCACCGACATCCTGAACAAGAAGTCTGGCCTGCTGGGTATTTCCGAGCTGTCCAACGACTGCCGCGCAATCGAAGAAGCCTGCGCAGAAGGCAACAAGCAAGCACAGCTGGCTATGGATGTATTCTGCTACGTTCTGGCTAAGCAGCTGGCTGGTCTGGCTGTTGCAACTGGCGGTGTTGATGCTCTGGCCTTCACGGGCGGTATCGGCGAAAACTCCGACCAGATCCGTGGCAAGGTTGTAGAAGCCCTGTCCTTCCTGGGCTTCGAGCTGGATCAGGACAAGAACCTGGCTGCACGCTTCGGTTCTGAAGGTGTTATCACCTCCGACAACTCCAAGGCTACCGCTATCGTTGTTGCTACCAACGAAGAGCTGATGATCGCCAAGGACACTGCTGCTCTGATCGCTTAATCAGAATGGTGTTTATTATTCAGCCCAGCCAGAAATGGCTGGGCTGAATTGTTTCTGACAAACCTTCCAGCGGCATCCCAACAATTTTCCTTTAAAACAACAAAATACTTTTAAAACAAAGACTTCGTAAACTCTTTAATAAATTCGACCAAAAGAGCGATTAAAAAATCAACGTGGTTATTTGCTCTTTTGGATGAAAAGCAGAATACTCTAAGTTCAACCAGGTCAGGAAAAGCAGAAAGTGAATAAAGGTACCGTTAAGTGGTTCAACGCTGATAAGGGCTACGGATTTATTACTCCAGATGATGGCGGCAAGGATTTGTTCGTGCATCACTCTGAAATCAAGGTGGATGGCTACGCCACTCTCAATGAAGGTCAGAAGGTGGAATACACCATCGGTCAGGGACAAAAAGGTCCTTGTGCAACCAACGTGGTTCCTCTCTAAATCTGCTGTCACTCAACCTGACGTAAGACGCTGATTTCTGCCAGCCTGATCATCAGGCTGGCTTTATTCTTGTTTGTCAGCAAAGGTTCGGATCAGGCCGCCTTACTGACAGGCATATCCACTTCGAGTTCTGGATGGTCTGCATCGCCTTCCACGTTTTGCTTTCCACCCACAAACGTTAAGCACAGAACAGAGAGAATGGCACAACCCGCCATCAAACCCGCCATAGGAACAGCTGTTCCGTTATGGAGCAAGCCTGCCAGTCCCGCGCTGATGCCACCAATACCAAAACGCAGAACCCCTGCCGCAGCATTCGCCGTGCCCGCAATTTTAGGGAAATTCTCCAGAGCCAGAGCGTTGGAGTTGGGCCCGGTAAAGCCCATGCAGGACACAAACATCACAGCTGGCACCACAATACCAGCCAAGCCACCAAAACCCGTCCCGGCATTGAAGATAAGAATCAAGCCCGCCACGCCCGCTGTGTAGCACCCAAAGCGCAACAGCTTTTTCAAAGGGAGGCGGCCCATCAGACGCATATTGATAAAATTACACAGCCCCATACCGAGAATGTTCAGCCCGAACAGGTAGCCATACTGATCTGCTGGCACTCCATATAGCTCGATGTATACGAAAGGTGAACCACTCACAAAGGCAAACATGCCTCCAAAGAAAAAGCCGTGAGCAAGGATACAGCTCATAGCCTGACGGTGGGTCAGAACACTCGTGTATGCCTGAACCAGTTGCCGGGGGTTCATTTGAGTGCGACGCTCTTCAGGTAAGGATTCCTTCAGCAACAGGAATGCCAGGGCAAAAGCCACAACCCCCGCCGCAGCCATAAACCAGAACAAGGCAGGCCAATCAGCAAACCGCAGAATCTGCCCCCCAAGGATAGGCGCAGCCAGCGGCGCAACAGTCATCACCAGCAAAATGGATGACAATACCTTCGCACATTCCTGCCGAGGGAAAATATCACGCACCATAGCTGGAATACACACCATCACAGCAGCACCTGCCAGAGCTTGCAGGCAGCGTATAAGGATCAGCTCGTTCGCCGTAGTGGCCATGGATGAAAGAATATTGGTGATCACATAACCCACCAAACCGGGCAGGATAATTTTCATACGCCCGTAGCGGTCAGACAGTGGACCAAAAACCACCTGACCCAGTGCAAATCCAATAGTGTAAGCACTGAGGGTTAATTGAATACGTCCCAGCGGCTCTCCCATTGAACGGGCAATCTCTGGCATAGCTGGCAAATAAAGGTCAATCGCCAGGGGCCCCAGGCAGGTTAGCGTGCCCAGAATCAGTACGAGCAATCGCCGATTCAGGGTGAATTCAGTATTTGTCATGAAATGGTGTACAGTGTCTGATCGCTGCCATCCGTGGGAGCATTGATATAAGTACTAAGTCATACAATGATGACAGTTTTAATTTTCAACAGATACAAGTATCCACAGACAAGGCTTTTCATAACAGAGCAGTGGATGAGAGAAACTTCCTGTTGAACTCTCCCTTAACGACCTCAGAACGAGATTCTTTACCGTGAACCTAAAGCCAGATACCAACAGCGCCGACATACAGTCACAACCCGCACTGGGATTACAGGAGAACGGTATGCAACTGGATGATGCACCTGAGCACGTAAAGCTGGCGGTAGATATGATTCACCAGATGGAGAATCTGGCGTTTCCCAACGAGACAATACTGGAAGCCTGTCTGCTAGTGATTCAGGACACACTGAACAAGCTTGAACAGGAAGACCGCCTGTTCTGGCGAAACAGACTCAGCGGCCTTCTCAGTACCCCGGGTTCAAAGAAGAGCTTTCATCAGGAAGCGTCGCCCTAGCTAAACCCTGTCCAGCCTCAGGGTTATATGGGAATAATCCACACCCGTAGCCTTGAGTCTGGTCGCTTCCTCCGGTTTATCCTGAGTATGCAGAGTTTTCACGTTGAAGCCTTCCCCCCACAGTGAACTCACCACATTTTCGCTTACACTCCACGGTGGTCCCTGAATCGCACTTTGGTCGTACTCCAGCCCAAGAATCAACCCGCACCGCAGATCCGGTGCGATGGTTTTCAGCTTGACGACATAGGATTCACGCAGTTTGGGAGGCAGAGCCACAAGTGAGCCGCGATCATAAAGTACCGTAGCCTCAGTCAGTTCGTCCGGCAGGGCAAACATATCGGCTTCCCAGATATCGATATTCGGACCTCGCCAGAGGTTATAGCCGTACTGATTGGTTTTCTTATACTCCAGCCCTCGCTCCCGAAAGAATTCCTCAATCGCCAACCCGGAAAGTTCCAACCCAACAACCCGATACCCCCTGCGAATCAGCCATTCCATATCTCGGCTTTTTCCGCACAAGGGCACCAGTACACTGGTTTCAGCCGCTACGTCAAAGAGAGGAAAGAAACGAAGCAGATAAGGATTCCAGGAAGGTCGCTGCCAAGGCGTAAAACCCTGATCCCAGCAGTTATCCCAGTCTTCATTGGCTACAACCGGTTCCGTTGGTTGGAATACTTGGATCATCACCCTCTCCCTCTATTGTTTTGCCTCTTATCTTATAGGTCTTTTACAGGAAAGTTCATAACCACCAGCAGTTCAGGCTCCACAGCCCTCTTGTTTCTGTACCCAGGCTTCGGAAAATCGAAATAATAGGTCGTGCGCAAGATGAATATAATGGCGCCTGTTTTCAATACCCGAGATGTAGAGCAACTGCCGTATGGAATGGAGTCCCGATATTATTCACATTGGTGCATTCACCCTGAATCTCGGGACAGCAGCTCTTATTGTTGCCCTGACATTTTGTGGGGCACTGATTCAGGGAACCATGGGATTCGGCTTTGCGGTTGTCACCGCGCCTTTTTTGTATGCAATCAATCCGGCCTTTGTTCCAATTCCACTGATTATTACATTTCTTCCTTTAAGCTCGGTCATGATTAGCAAGTACCGGGAAGGGTTAAATAAAAGCATCACTTCAACTTTGATTATTGGCCGCATACCCGGCACGTTTCTGGGGGCATTTCTTCTGACGGTTGCCTCACACCAGAGCCTCAGCCTTATGCTTGGCACAATGGTTCTGGCCAGCGTAATGCTCAGTATCACTAAACTCTCGATTCGAGCCAATCACGGAAGCTTGCTGGTTGCCGGATTTGCCTCTGGTGTAACCGCCACGGCTGCATCTATCGGTGGTCCACCACTGGCTATTGTCATGCAGAACGAGAGCGGTACGTCCGTGCGTGCCAACCTTGCCTGTGTGAATATGATCTGCAATATTGTTTCACTGGTGATTCTGTACTTTTACGGCCAGCTGAAGCTGGAGCATTTTATACTGGCCATTCTGATTCTTCCCGGAGTTTTCATCGGCCTCACTGTTGCTCAGCATGTTGTGAAGCACATGAACCCAGAGTCTTTGAAGCCCGCGGTGTTACTACTGTGCTTTATCAGCGGCTCAACAGCCATCTTTAACAGCTTCTGACAACAGACCGGTAAGGAGTGTGGCAACCTTTTTCTTTGGGCAACACCCTATCCTTTTATCGGGCTCCCATGTACCCTCTCAGCCCTGAAATTCATTGTTAAAAGCCCATGCCATCAGAACCCACATCACTTGCCCTGCTCAGTACATTTGCCGGTATTGGCTACATAGCCATGATTGCAGCATTTATTCTGGTGATTGTGATGAAACGGCGCCCGGTTGGTGTGTCCTTATCCTGGTTACTACTGCTTTTTGTACTGCCTGTTGGCGGTATTGTTCTGTTTCTGATGTTTGGCACCCATCGTTTAGGCAACAAACGGGTCAAGCGTGCTGAAGCTTTTGCTCCCACTTACAACGAGTGGTTTAACCATCTCAAGCAGGTGCTGTTTCCTGACCCTGAGAAGCTGCTGGAACGGCCACGACACAATCGTGTTTACAATTTAACTGAACACACCACTCGCATTCCTGCTCTGCCAGAGAACAGCCTCTCTCTCTTCCATGAGACCGACAGCATTTTTCAGGCGCTCATCCACGATATCGAGCAAGCACAGGAAACGGTTCATCTGGAGTTTTATATCTGTGAAGCCGGTGGCCGTATCGACGAGCTGTTAAGTGCTCTCGAGCGTGTAAATGACCGTGGCGTATCCTGCAAAATGCTTCTGGATGCCGTAGGCAGCAGCCAGTTTTTGAAAAGTTCCGATGCCATGCGTTTGAAAGCATCGGGCATCAAAATCCGCTCCTCACTCCACGTAGGCCCTCTACGCATGCTGCTGGAGCGTATTGATCTGCGCAACCATCGCAAAATGGTGATCATCGACGACGATATCGCCTGGACGGGAAGTTCCAACCTTGCCGACCCGGCCCTGTTCAAACAGAGTGCAGGTGTTGGCCAGTGGATTGAT
Source organism: Parendozoicomonas verongulae (assembly GCF_009711465.1). Taxonomy (GTDB): domain Bacteria; phylum Pseudomonadota; class Gammaproteobacteria; order Pseudomonadales; family Endozoicomonadaceae; genus Sansalvadorimonas; species Sansalvadorimonas verongulae. The sequence continues at coordinate 45,520 of NZ_SMME01000854.1, forward strand.
GCCATGGTGCGTATTCAAGGCCCTGCGGCTCACGCAACTGGCGCTGTCTTTCTCTCAGACTGGGCCATGGAAACTGGTGAGGATTTGCAGGTTTACCGACAGCCCTACCAGTATCAGCCCCAATGCTCTCCGACACCGGAAAATAATGCACCGGTACACGTTGTACCTTCCGGCCCTGGCGTAGACAGAAAGCTCATTCACCAGGTGTTGCTGGCTGCAGCGTATGAAAGTCAGCAGGAGCTGATTATCAGCACACCGTACTTTGTTCCCGATGAAGCACTGGTGACTGCTCTGTGTTCGGCAGCCAATCGCGGAGTGAGGGTCACTCTTGTTGTTCCTGAGAAGAATGATTCTCGCATGGTGCATTTTGCCAGCCGTTCTTATTACTCCGACTTGCTGAATGCTGGTATCAACCTTATGCACTTTACAGCAGGCCTGCTTCATACCAAGTGTGTATTGGTGGATAGGGAAACGGTGTTATTCGGAACAGTAAACCTTGATATGCGCAGCGTGTGGCTGAACTTTGAGCTGACATTGATCGTGTACGATCAAAGCTTTGGACAGCATATCGCGACTTTGATGGAAGACTACATCAGTCGGTCAGAGCCTGTGAACAAAAACGAGTTTGCCAGACGGCCATTTACCAGCAAACTCTCGGAAAACATCGCCCAGCTATTTAGTCCGCTGCTGTAAGTACCCAAACCATTGTTTTCGTATAGTCTGGGCACTTAACACTCACACCAGCTACTGGCGGGAGTACCAAAATACGAGCGGTAATATTGGGAAAAGCACCATTAACCCAACCCGTATCAGCTCCGGCCACTGATCCATAGCGTTGATTTTCCAACTCCACGACAGCATCAATAGCGCTGGAAGCCCTACCAGAAACAGGCAAGAAAGAATAAAGACAACGGCCCACTTTCCTTTGCGTCCCATACGTTAGCTCCATCTAACCCCATTGCTTCCAGCTTAGGCGCTCCAGAGGGCCTACCTAAAGTCCCTCCTCAAAAAGGAAGGGACTCTAGGGTCTGTTGAGGTTTTATGATCGA
>NZ_SMME01000854.1:46908-50773 GCF_009711465.1 Parendozoicomonas verongulae
CCCCGTCCTGAGCCACGTGATAGATAAATAACGGTTATCCAGCAACTCCCTGGCTATGAAATAGTGATGCAAAACCTCATTTTCAGCCGTTTTTCGTCACATAAGAAGTAGACTTCGCTATTGACGGTGCTATATATTGATGATCTATACCGTTCGCTGTTCGCGAACAAAGAACACTGTAGATCACTTATATGCTCAAAGTGCAAGACCTTCTGGTTACTTTAAAGATCCTCAGCTTTGAGGATCGTGATAAACACAGGGACTCTGACCTGCAGGGCAAAGCGTGGCTGCATCACTCAGACTCAATTGAAGAAATCAGCCAATACGATAGAGGCCAGGAAGACATGGTTGTCTCGGAGGAGATACGAGACATTGGGCGCTCTGACCTTGATAAGATCGAAAAGTACCTGCAGGAGAGCGAGCCACACACTAGCTCCTGGACCTACCGCAAACTTGCCAATGAACTATTCATTTCCCTAAGTGAGGCTAACAACGCCGTCAAAAGAGCAACTGCGGCCAGGTTACTGGTACGTCGTGGTAATAAAGGCGTGCGTGTTAATCGCCCTACACTGGTCAACTTTATTCAGCACGGTGCCCCGGTGGCTTTTTTCGTCGCCGAAGGGCGTATTGTTCGTGGTATCCCCACAGCACATGCGGCTCCGGTATTTGATGATGTTTTTGCCAGCTCTTCGGAGCTTCCTCCTGTCTGGCCTAGTGCTCATGGTACGAAAAGAGGCGTAGCCATTACCCCTCTGTATCGATCCGTTACCAAGGCGGTAATGATTGATCCACTACTCTACCGACACCTCAGCATTGTTGATATATATCGTATCGGGACAGCCAGAGAGCGAGAGGAAGCCCTTTCTTTTCTCAATGAGATTGCACAATGACAGACCACGAAATTTTATTGCTGGGGATAGCCAGCACCCTTGGGGATAAGCTGTAGGTCGCTTTTGTAGGCGGGGCAACAGTCTCGCTGCACCTTGATGAGGCTTTACCGTCAGATATCCGAAGTACAAAGGATGTTGATTTTATTGTCTCCGTAACGGGTTATAGCGATTACCAGAGGTTGGCAGAGCAGTTAAGGGAGAGAGGGTTCCGTGAAGACAGCAACCCTGAAGATGGCGAACCATCTCCCATCTGCAGATATGTTTGCAACGGCATTATTGTAGATGTGATGCCCGATGATGAGTCCATTCTCGGTTTTTCAAACCCCTGGTTTCGCATTGGCAGAGAAAACGCCATTCCTTACCAGCTTCCTGACGGCCCTGAAATTCGTATTGTGCCGGCCACCTACCTCCTTGCCACAAAGCTGGCGGCTTACTCCAGTCGAGGCACGAACATTCTGGAAAGCAAGGATGCCGAAGATATAGTCACACTCGTGAATGGTCGCGATGCTCTGGTTGTTGAGATTCAGCAGGGGCCAGAAGACCTGAAAGAGTATGTACAGGCGGAAACCCAGAAGCTTATTGATGACCCCAAATTTGTTTATCTATTAGATGGGGCCCTTGTTCATGAAGAGGCGGAAAGGTTCGACATTGTTGAAGAGCGCTTTTCCCTGCTTGCTGGCAAGGAGTAAGCCGTTGATACCTGAAATCTAGGTCAGTAGTCAGGGACCGTCCCAGCCTGTTAATGCTGACCATATAGACCACTGGCCAATTGCCGATGGTCATGATCATGGTCACATTTTTCTTGTCTGTGATGGCATCGACCATAACCATCACACTGCTGCGATAGTTCGCTCCTTCTGTCGTGCCTTAAGAAAAGCCAACTGGCATTTAAGTAACAACCTGGGGACACAGCTAAAGCATAATATCACCCATGTTGTGAACAATCTGGGCGATCATAGAACGCCTGTCGCCTTTTGCATGAGTACCATCGTGATAACTGAAAGCAGTGTGGTAATAGGCCATTGTGGAGACTGCCGAGTCGGTTATCTGACAGAGTCAGGCGTAGAGTGGCTGACTACTGATGATGTTCCTTTTTTAGGCATGTATGAAAACGGGCAGATCACAAAAGCAACCTACGAAAAGTCACGGCACTTCTTGGCTTGTAAATTGAAGACAGGCGGCAGCAGTCGAGATGTCATCAAAATCAGTACAATACCAAGACCTGCAGCAGGGCACTTGCTACTTTGCAGCGACGGGTTCTGGGCAGAGAAAGAGCACCTACTCAGTGGCGATCCTTCTCTGTGCCGTACAGCTATTGAGCAGGCAATCCCAGAGTTAGAAATAGCCGCCCAAGACAACTTCAGTGTGATTGTTGTCTAAAGGCCTCACTCTCTCCACCGCCAATAAATCTTAACCAGCGCCAACAGTGCCTTACCTTCCACGTCGAACTGTTCGTAGTAGGCTTCCCGACTGAATCCACCAATCCAGTGTCACTGTCTCTGAAGGCAACTAGCAGCCTGTGATGGTTAGAGGATATGCGCACACACCTCTGGATCTTTGCGCTCCAGATAGTGGGTGGACTGAATGCGACGAATAGTACGGGACTTGCCACGAATCAGCAGAGTTTCCGTTGTCGCCATATTACCCTTGCGGAACACGCCCTGCAGCAGGTCGCCCTTGGTGATACCGGTTGCAGAGAAGATCAGATCATCCGTGGATACCAGCATTTCCTGAGTCAGCTTTACGCCAGGTTCAATACCCATTTCACGGCAGCGCTCCAGCTCTTTCTGACCCGCTTCAATGTTCTCGGGGGTATCACCCTTGGCTTCATTACGCAGCATCAGGCGGCCTTGCAGTTCACCATTCAAAGCACGAATAACGGCAGCAGATACCACACCTTCAGGAGCACCACCTACGCAGTACATTACATCCACTTCGCTGTCTGGCATGCACGTGAGGATAGAAGCGGCAACATCACCATCAGGAATGGCAAACACGCGTACACCCAAGTCCTGCATCTGTTTGATAACACCATCATGGCGAGGCTTGGCGAGGGTAATCACTGTGAGGGAGTCCAGCCCTTTGCCCAGAGCGGCAGCCACGGCACGAAGATTGTCTTCCAGCGGGCGATCAATATCAATAACACCACGGGCTTGCGGGCCAACCGCCAGCTTTTCCATATACATATCAGGGGCTTTCAGGAAGCCACCTTTGCGGGCAACAGCCATAACTGCGATGGCATTAGGCTGGCCCATGGCAGTCATGCGGGTACCTTCGATAGGGTCTACAGCGATGTCTACAGCAACGGCATCGTCATTGCCTTTACCCACCTTTTCACCGATGTAAAGCATGGGAGCTTCATCAATCTCCCCTTCACCGATCACGATCTCCCCATCAATGTCTACCTGATTCAGAAGGGTACGCATAGTATGCACCGCCGCTGCATCGGCCTTGTTCTTATCACCGCGCCCCAACCATTTGTAAGCTGCCAGTGCAGCGGCTTCAGTGACTCGGGAAAACTCGATAGCCAGTTCGCGTTTCATGCTTCAATCCGTCAGCAAAGTAGAAAATCCGCGCAGACTGTATAGTAAAGTGAGGCTTTCAGAAAGAGATAAGAATCAAGTAATTGGTATTCAGTGGCTAAAAAAAGAAAAACTACAGAAATACCAATATATTGATATGTTCTGTAGTTTTTGGATGCTGGTTATATTCCTATATAAAGGAAATTATCACTTTCTGTCAGCCTTGGTTTCAACATAAACCTCTTTCGCGGCCATCTGGCCATCAGCGGTTTCTGCTTTCACCTCTACAGTTTGATTGCTGCTGATTGTTCTCAGGTTGACCCAGCCATGGCTGTTGGTTTTACCCTGCGCCAGCATACGGCCTTCGGCATCATTTACAACAACATCGGCATTCATAGCCTGGTGACCATCCTGATACACCTGCACAGACATCAAACCGCCACTGTGAGCATG
>NZ_SMME01000384.1 GCF_009711465.1 Parendozoicomonas verongulae
TTCCGGGGCAAACAGTCTGTCTATCTCCTTACTCATGTGCTCCGAGCAAATCGCATCGGGCCGTTCAGAAACCAGTACCTCTTCTGTTTCCTCCGTGTTTTCAGTTTCGCCCCTGGTTTCCACTATATAGTGGACAGTAACCTCTTCGCCGGGCTGCGTCTCTGGAATAAGCACCATATGCAACCCACTATAGCGATCCTTCATGACCTGAATGTCTTTTCAGGCTCGGTGCGCATGGCAATGATCGTTTCATCGGGATCCATACTGGGTAACGAGAGCCACGTTTTATATTCCAACGTCAGAGTGGTTTGACCATAATGGTGATTCTTGGCTAAAGGTATAGGAGCACTGGCTGACAACGCTCCCGGTAACACAGCTTCCATACCACCATGCCCCCCCTTTCCCAGTCTTATAGATATCAGGCCACCGTCGGGAGTTACAGCAATATCATTTACGTAAAGACGGGTCATCCGTGGATCATGGTCAACAGTCTGAAAAACTTTTTTGTAACTGAGACATGGCGCAGGAAGCTGCTCGTAGTTAGTCCTGCTATCCAGAGTTTTTATGACAGGTTTTGGCAACTGAGCCTGTGTATCCGTACCACCTGTTGGCTGAGTACTTTCCTCCGGCTCATCCAGGCAATAGCTGGCCACAGGCAGATTGAAAACATTCCGGAGTTCCTGCCAGCAGGCAGGCCAGTTGA
>NZ_SMME01000779.1:0-9838 GCF_009711465.1 Parendozoicomonas verongulae
GGTTTTAGGGGAAGAGGTCATCGGAGAGTTCGGTGAAAAGGCTCTGACCATGGTGGGCTCCCTGCTGATTGCTTTCGGGCATTTTCGTAATTACCAGCTTTGTCAGCAGGCACAAGACTGCTCCTGCACAGAACACTGTGCCGATTGAGTCATGTTATAAGCTCCTTCATACTATAGGGTATGGGTGGCAGGTTCTGTCCTGAACGGCCACCTCTTCCTTTTTATCAAAGCCTTCCATAAAACCTCAACCACCGACTCAATATTGGGTTGAGTTTCTTTTCAGTTGATCACTACAATCAGACTTATAAGCACAAAAAATTCTAAGTGAAAACACAAATTACCGGATAACAAAACGTCCTATGTCTCTGATTGATCAATCACTCTCGTCCCTCGCCCAGGCTATCAGCGGTAAGGATCAACAGCTGCGCCTGGCCCTGTGTTGTCTGCTGGCCCGTGGCCACCTTTTGATTGAAGATGTCCCTGGTATGGGAAAAACGACGCTGGCTCAAGGGCTGGCGAAGGTAACAGGGCTGGACTGGCGTCGTGTGCAGTTCACCAGTGATCTGCTGCCGGCAGATATTCTGGGTGTGTCCATTTACGACCGGAACGAATCTGTATTCCGCTTCCAGCCTGGCCCGGTGTTTACCCAGCTGTTACTGGCGGATGAGATTAACCGTGCCACCCCTCGCACCCAGAGTGCTCTGTTGGAGGCGATGGAAGAAGGGCAGGTGTCGGTGGAAGGGGAATCCCGTCCGCTGCCGGATCCGTTCTTTGTTATCGCAACCCGCAACCCAGTTACCCAGTCCGGTACCTTCCCTCTGCCGGAATCCCAGCTTGACCGTTTCCTGATGCGCATCCAGATGGGCTACCCGGATCCGGCTGCCGAGCGAGCCATGCTCAATGGCACCACCGGACGCGCGGCGATGGATAAGGTGAGTGCAATCATCAGCACAGAGCAGCTGCAGGAGCTCCAGAAAAAAGTGGAGCAGGTGCAGGCCCGTGAGCGGTTGCTGGATTATATTCAGCGCCTGGTGGCAGCCACCCGTGAGGGTGATCGCTTTGTCTGTGGCCTTTCTCCCCGTGCATCCCTTGCACTTCTGGCTGCGGCCAGAGCCTGGGCCTTTATGGCCAACCGCGATTATGTGTTGCCGGAAGACGTGCAGGCGGTGTTCCCGGCCGTGACGGAGCACCGTTTACAGAGCCGCAGGGGTGGGGATGTGAAAACCCTGCTGATGGAAGTTGATGTGACTGATGCCCGATGAGTGCCCTCAGTCAGCAGCGGGCACGTTGGAACAAGTGGATTAACCGGCGCATTCCCCCCGCCCGTTCCGTAACCCTGAATCAGAAAAGTCTCTTTATCCTCCCTACCAAAGCAGGTTACAGCTTTATTGGTGTGGCTGTACTGGTATTTTTTGCGGGGGTGAATTACCGCAACAGCCTGAGCTTTGGGGTCTCCTTTTTTATGGTGGCCTTGTTTCAGGTGGCTCTGTGGCAAACCTGGCGGAACCTTGCAGGCGTGACGCTTACGGCCCGTAAAGCGGACTCTGTTCATGCCGGTCAGCTGGCAGGTTTTCATATTTCCTGTCGTGGTGAAAACGGCCGTGCCCAGCAGGGTGTCATGGTGGGCTGGCCCGATGACACGTTGCCCGACAATGGTCTGGTGCGTATTGACCCCCAGGGTGAAGAGGTCGATGCCGTGGTGAGCTATCCCGCCAATAAACGGGGCTGGCTGGCACTGCCCCGTTTGCGGGTGGAAACCGTTTATCCGCTCGGTTTGTTCCGTGCCTGGAGCTGGGTAGATCTGGATCAGCGCACTTTGATCTGGCCCCGCCTGCAATCCGTTGAGGAGGTGGCATCAACAGGCTTTGGTGAAGATGGCCATCGGGTTGTGCCTGATGGCATGGACGACTTTGCCGGTTTCCGCGATTTTACTCCAACAGATTCCGCATCCCAGGTGGACTGGAAGGCCTTGGCCCGCAGCGATGAATTGCTGGTGCGGCAGTTTCATGGATTAGCCGGTGAAGATGTCTGGCTGGACTTTGCTGAAGCGGCCGGGAGGAACACAGAGGAGAAGCTTAGCTGGCTGGCGAGTCAGTGTGTTTTACTCGGGAAGGGCACTCAGATATGGGGGCTGCGACTTGGCGGGCAGGTTATTCCGCCGGGGGGCGGGGTAAGTCATGCCCATGCCCATGCCTGTCTGGATGCTTTGGCTTTGTATCGCTAGGGGCTGACAATGTTTTGGAAAAAGAATAAAACGGCTCCACCGCCCATACCGGTTACCCGTGCGGCGACTTTCAGCCTGGTGGTGATTCTGGTAATGGTGAGCCTGCCGCTGGTGCCCTTGTTACCACCGGGCATTTTGGGTCTGGCTGCCGTTGCTGTTATCTGGCGCCTGGCTTTACTGCGTTCACGGGGGAGTAATCCGGGCTGGATGATTCGTACAGCTTTAGTGATTGCTGCGGTTGCCATGATTGTTTTGCACTTTGGCACCTTGCTGGGGCTGGAGGCAGGAGCTGCGACGCTGGTGTCAGCCTACACCTTAAAGCTGCTGGAGATGCGCAGCCGGCGGGATGCGCTGCTGTTGTGTTTTCTTGGGTTCTTTGTGGCGGTGACCGGTCTGTTGTTCTCCCAGTCGATTCCCATGACAGTGTATCTGCTGGCCTGTCTGGTGATGCTGGTTTCGGTTCTGGTGGGTTTGCATCAGTCCTCGGAGAAAACAGCCATTAAACCTGTGTTCAAGATGGGTTTTATGATGACACTGCAGGCATTACCTTTGATGGTGATCCTGTTTGTGCTGGTGCCCCGTATTCCTCCTCTGTGGCTGGTGCCCCTTCCGGACAACAGCTCAAAAACCGGTTTGAATGATGAGATGGCACCGGGGGATATTGCCCGCTTGAGCCAGTCAGCCGAGCTGGCATTCCGAGCTACCTTTAGTGGGGCGGTGCCTCCTCCCAATGAGCGTTACTGGCGTGCGGTGGTTATGCACTGGTTTGATGGACGACGGTGGTATCAGGGTACAGAAGACGACTGGATCAATGCCGGGGTTGACCCGAATAAACTGGTGGCCTGGTATTCACATGATCCCACCTGGTCGGTGCCCGGGGAGGATGAAGAGGACACGCTGTATAACTACGACATTATTCTTCAGCCCAGCGGGCGCCCCTGGCTACCGGTGCTTGGCTTTGCAACGGAAGCAGTGGATGAGGCCGGTCTTACCCGGGACTGGCGTTTGCTGGCAGAGGATGATGTGGATTTGCTGTTTCAATACCGTATGCGCTCGGGTCAACGAGAGGGGTTTGACCGCGAGTTGCCGTATTGGTTAAAGCGGGCCAGTCTCCAATTGCCAAAGAGTGGTAACCCCCGTGCACGGGCTTTGGCTCAGGAGCTGCGGGAACGCCATGGGGCGAACGTATCCGGTTTTGTGAGTGATGTCCTGAACCGCTTTCGTCTTCAGGAGTATTTCTACACCCTTCGCCCGCCTCTGCTGGAAGGTAACCGCATTGATAACTTCCTGTTCGATAGCAAGCGTGGCTTCTGTGCCCACTATGCCGGTGCACTGACCTTTCTGTTGCGTGCGGCAGGTATACCGGCCCGGGTGGTGGCAGGTTATCAGGGGGGCGAGTTGAAAGATGGCAAAATTATCCAGGTGCGTCAGTTCGATGCCCATGCCTGGGTAGAGTTCTGGCAGCCGGGCTATGGTTGGGAGCGAGTTGATCCCACTGCGGCTGTTGCACCAAGTCGTGTGGTCGAAGGGCTGGAATCGGCCATAGCATTTGAAGGCTCGTTTCTGGAAGGGGCGATTTTCTCCCCTGTGCGTTATCGGGAGATTGGCTGGATTAACAGTCTGCGCTTGCAGTATGAGTCTCTGGAGTATCAGTGGCAGCGGTTGGTGCTCTCCTATGATGAGAACAGCCAGAAGGGATTGTTTAACAAACTTTTCCCCGGTCAGGATACTCTGATGATCCTCACCCGGCTGCTGGTGATCAGTATTCTGGTTGTCATGATTATCACGGCCATTGTGCTCGTTAAACCCTGGAAGCGCCGGGCACCGGCTGCCGATCGCTACTATCTTCGGTTTTGCAGGAAGATGGCCAAAAAAGGGGCCCCCCGCCTGACGGGTGAAGGGCCACAGGAGTATGCCCGCCGTTTGTCTCGGGAAAAGTCAGAGTTTGCCCGTCAGGCGATGGAGGTATCTGCACTGTATATTCGTCTGGTCTATGGGAAGCCGGGCACCGGCGATTTGAGAAAGCTGAAACAGCTTTGTTAGAATCATGCAGCCTCCATTGTCTTTTGAGAAAAGCAAGAAGACTGTTTTTTACGTGTGACCTTTGAACCTATGCCATTCCAACTGCGCCCTTATCAGGCAGACGCTGTGCGCAGCGTTATCCAACATTTTCGTAAAACCAGTGCCCCGGCTGTTGTGGTATTGCCAACGGGAGCTGGTAAAAGTCTGGTGATCAGCGAACTGGGGCGCATTGCCCGCGGCCGGGTGCTGGTGCTGGCTCATGTGAAAGAACTGGTTGAGCAGAATCACAGCAAGTACGAAAGCTATGAGCTGAAAGCCTCGATTTTCAGCGCCGGACTGGGCCGTAAGGAGGCCAGTGAACAGGTGGTATTTGGCAGCGTGCAGTCGGTTGTGCGGAATCTGGACAGCTTTAACGATGAGGGGTTTACGCTTCTGGTGATTGATGAGTGTCACCGAGTTTCTCTTGAAAAGACAAGCAGTTATCACAAGGTCATCAACCATCTTAGAAGACAGAACCCCCGGTTGAAGGTGTTGGGTTTAACAGCTACACCCTACCGGTTGGGAATAGGATGGCTCTATAACTACTTCTCACAACCTGAACACCAAAAACGTGTGCGCACAGAGGATGATCGTTTTTTCACTGACTGTGTTTTTGAACTCCCACTGTCGTACATGATCAAGAACCAGTTCCTGACACCACCGATAATGATTGATGCACCGGTGGCGTGGTACGACTTTAGTCGCTTACCTGCCGATAAAAACGGTCGCTTCAGGGAAGCAGACTTGAACCAGTTGCTGCAGGGAGAGAACAGGGCAACGGCCGCTATTATTGCTCAGGTTGTGAAAGAGGCGGAAGAGCGCAAAGGTGTGATGATCTTTGCCGCGACTGTTGATCACGCCAAGGAAGTATTGAGTTATCTGCCGGAAGGAGAAGCAGCACTGATTATTGGGGATACCCCCGGTCCTGAGCGAGATGCACTGATTCAGCAGTTCAAGCAGAAAGCGATCAAGTATCTGGTGAATGTGTCTGTTTTAACAACAGGCTTTGATGCCCCCCATGTGGATGTGATCGCCATTTTGCGCCCCACAGAATCCATCAGCCTCTATCAGCAGATTGTGGGGCGCGGATTGCGTTTAGCACAAGGGAAAGACGATTGTCTGGTGATGGATTTTGCCGGGAACAATTACAACATCTTCAGCCCGGAAATAGGAGAACCCCGCCCCAACTCCAACAGTGTGCCAGTAGATGTGGATTGCCCGGTGTGTGGCTGCCAGAACAACTTCTGGGGTGTTGTAGATGGCGACGGGGATTTGGTGGAGCACTATGGCCGCCGCTGTCAGGGGTATATCGACTCCTTTGATGGCGAACGGGAGCGCTGTGACTTCCGCTTTCGCTTCAAAGAGTGCAAACAGTGCAACGCGGAAAATGATATTGCTGCCCGCCGCTGCCATGAGTGTGGTCAGGTGCTGGCAGACCCGGATGACAAGCTCAAGGATGCTCTGAACCTGCGCAATGTGACGGTGATTCGCTGTGCCTGGATGGATATGGGGGTGGATAAGGACAAAGCCGGGCATTCACGCATACGCATTGGTTACTTTGACGAGGAAGGGCTGGAGATAACCGAATGTTTCCGTCTGGACACACCAGCCCAGCAAGGGGCTTTCTATCACCATTTCGGTAAGCTCCACCAGATAAATCGTGGCGAAGCCTTCCGTGCCCGTACACCAGAGGATGTTGTTGAGCAAAGCAAAAAATTCCGCAAACCGGACTTCGTAATTGCTGAAAAGGGCAAACGGGGCTGGACTATAAGGGATAAGATTTTTGATTACTGTGGTGCTTATCGTACTGCGGTGGATGCAGGCTGAACCGGTAGGTATTGCGCTGGGCTTGAGCAGTTGAGGAAGGGATGTTTCTGTGAATACACGAATGTTAGTGACTACTCCGCATGGAGGGCAAAGGCCAGAATCCGTAATCTTTGCGACATCGGATACGCCACGACTCAATTGAATCCGTAGAGCCGGGGCCTGGTGGGACAGGCTCCCGGTTTGTTTTCCTTTCTACAGCTCAAAATTCGAGCATTAGTGCTCCATCCAAATGAAAATCCGCAGAGGAGGCTTCGACAGGCTCCATGCCAACTTCACAGTGATATAACTGCCCCGTGCTATCCTGCAGGCAAACCGTTTGCCCGAGAGCTGTTGCAATCAGTGCAGCAAATGTCTGTTCTGTTTCTGGCGTATCTGGCAGATACCAGCCGGACCCGGACTTTGGCAGGTCAACCATTTTCTTTCTCAACTCTTCGCCACCGCCCTTTGCTTCCGTCAAACACTGCCCAAGAAATGGCACTATATGGTCAACCTCTCGTACAATATCGTTTTCCGACATGTCCAGCTGTGTTGCAAGGGTTTGATAGTGCAGTGGAATATCATCGCTTCTCGAGAGTTGTGGGAAGTCAATGGTTGATGCAAGATTTTGTGGGAGTCTCTGCTGATCACCCCATGTTAATCCGCTTTTCAAAAATGCCTTAAACTCACTCAGATCTGTATTGTATTGTTCAAGAGAGGATTCAAACATAGCCATAATCTGCCGTGTGCTTTCTCCTTCTGCCGGCCTCTTCGCCTTTATCCCTTTGTTTTTTAGCATGATACCGCGAGCTTCATAGGTATCCTGCATTAACAAGCTGATTTTCTCTATGCGATCGAGGAAGCGACTCGTATTGTTCATATTCTCTCTTAGCAGCTCAACGACCCGATCGCTGTCTTCCAGCAACCCTTTCTGATGTTTTTCCTGAAGGCGTTCAAAACTCTCTTTCATTTCCACAAGCAAGCCGCTCTTGCCACAGACAAGTTCGTTGAACCGCTTCATATTGGTCACAAACTCTTTTCCCTCTTCTGGCGTGGCCTTAGCGGCATGGACTTGTTTTCGGTAGGCAATAATGTCAGCACGCACCCTGTCACAGCGTATGAAATTTTGACGAACCTGCTCCAGATAGGAGTCAACAACCCCCACAAGGGCCCACGTTCGTTCCAGGGTTGATGTCTCTTTCTGGGTTGCCAGCTCTTCGTATATTTCTCGCGCATGAACCGGGCCAGTTGCCGGTGAAAAATTAAGTATCTCACAGGCCTTCAGAAGTTTAGCCTGAACAGAGCCTTCAGGAGGAGGCATATCAAGGGTCTCTGGTGTTGTGCCGGTATAAGGTGTTGTTTGAGTCACATCATAACCGGTCTCGCTTTTCTGTTTATAATCTGCTTTGGCTTTCTTACGGGCAGCCTTTTTGAAGCTGGCTTTCAGCTTGTCCTGGGTGGCCATTTGTTTTTCCATGCGTGCCTGGACATCGTCCTCACACATCTTGGCAATATCTGCGCGGAGTTGTTTTTCAGCCTTCGCAATGTCCTCATCCAGCTGCTCTTTTATATCATTTGCCTGTCTATTCGTGTCTATCGCCCTTTGCCATAACGCAGCGATATCTTCTCTGGTATCCATAAAGTGATCGAATTTTTTGAGATAACGTCTGTCTTTCGCCCACCCAAAAGCAATAATATGCTCTATATCGTCAATAGCCGTGGCACATTCACATCGCTCCTTATAGGAATATTGAGGGTCTCGTAATTTTGTAAGGAAGACATCCAATAAAGAATTAAGGTTTTTGAACGTCATCCACTCATAGAGGTTATGGACCGTCTTAGCTTTGTTATCCTGGTCTGTGGTTACACCAAATGGCTGACTTTGAGTAGGTTGTTTTCTTAATAACTGAATAGCCTTGCGAATATGAGCTTCTTCATTCACTAAACTGGAAAAAATCAAATATCTAAGAATGCCAGTCAGTTCAGGATCCTTGCCACTTTGATAGTGTTCGTCCAGCATGAGGGCAAGTTTTCTTCTTCTTGGCTCAATCTGTAGCATTTTCTGAATGGTTTCATGCAGTGCTTGAGTTCGTTGAAGAGGACTTGTTTCTTTTTCCCTGCTGAAAAACTGTAGATACCTTGCCCAGCTGTACAAAGTTGTAAGCTCGATAATCATATCTATGGTGACACTATGCGCACCCTGTAATCTCTCCGGTTCTTCAGGCTTACCCAGATGCTTTTTTATACCATCTGCAACAGTACTGTAATGAAACAGGTTCAAAGCATGGTCAACCATTCGTCCCATTTCTTCCATAACCAGATTTGAAAAATCTTTTGTCTGGCTCACTTTTCCCTGAATGATGCCCTGCATAACAGTATCGAGTTGTGGCCTGACAGAGGCTATCGTCTGCTGGTAACACCAAGTATCATATCGGGTCAGTGTTTTAAGAATAGAGAGATGAATGTTCAAACTGAGTCTGTCAAACCCCTCCGGAAGGTAACGCCGAGCAACCCAGCCAAAATGCCTCTTATCGTGAGGGTTTTCCTCAAGGTATTTTTCGTAGTCGCTGCGCAAGGCTGCAACATCTGTATGAACTTTTGCAGATAAGGTTTTTTTCTCATTGAATAATCGCTGAATATCAACATTTAACTGAATGCTTTGCCTGGCAAGCTTATGTATACTGGCTACTTCGTCACGAAGAGTCAGTACTTCTTCCATATGATCAAGCACAGCTTCCTGGCCTGTCTTATATCCAGGTTGAGATGCGTGTGCTTTTGAACGGGCGATAACGGGCTTAGTCTCCATAGTGGTGGCAGCATCACGGGAGGACAATGAGGCAGCCCCTGCCATGTCAGTTCCGACAGGCTGTGACATCTTTTCCTGTACTGTTTTCTTCTTCTTTTTTTTGCCCTTCTTCTTTTTAGGAGCAGCCTGAGCTATGGGGTAATCAGGGGAGGGGGATGATACTCGTGATGTTGGATTCATAATACACCTGCCAATAGTCCGTTAATGGAGTGCCTAACTAGCCTGTTAGATGAAAAACAGGCAGAGAAGTTCCACGGAGGCTGGTGATTTATAAATAAAAATGAATCTGCTGCTACCATAGTCGTAAACAACGGTAGCAGCAGTTATTGGAATCAGGCTGACTTCAGAGCCATCCGTCCGCCCAGCGTAGTCAGAATCAATCCTGGAAGAAGGATAACCATCAAACTCATAGACGCGGACTGTGGCTCCTTCTCAAGAACAGAGCTTACCGCCCAGGCAATAGCAAACAAAATCGTTGCTGACCCTGCAGTCAGAACCGCCAGGGATGGCCAGCTGGCCTGTTTTTTCCAGCGTAGCCAGGCCAGGCCTTGAACCGTTGCCAGGCAGGCAACACCCATCCAGAAGAAGAGCACTTCAATGCCAGTAAAAATAGCTAATCCAGACATAACCGTTATCCTTTCAAACCGTCGTATGAACGACCTTTAGGGTTCCAGAAAACAGCGGGAGCCTTTGCATCAAAGACTTTTCCGTAGCCGTGCAGAAGATCCATATCAGCCATAAACTTGTGCGCAGGCCCAGGCAATAAGGTGTTAAGACGATCAATTAACCTGTGGTGCCAGAAATCAGGTTTATTGTAAGGACAAGTCGCAATGCAGGTGCCACAAGTTGTTCCGGAGTCAATCCAGTAGTCGTGACACTTTTGCCCATCCAGATACCACTTTTTAACCCCGGGATTCATGTAGGGGCGGCCTTTTACATCTTCA
>NZ_SMME01000779.1:9848-14266 GCF_009711465.1 Parendozoicomonas verongulae
GTACATAGTGGGCTTATCATCACTGGATATCGCTTGAGACGGACATTTATCTGCACAGTGCAGGCAGTTTTCACAGAAGCTTTGCACACCGAATGTGACAGGCTTATCCAAATATTCATCCAGCTCCAGCTCGGTATACAGTCTGGCAAGCCGGAAGCGTGTACCGTATTTATAATTCTGCAGCGTGCCCATGCGGTTCAATTCTCCTAAACCGGCGGCTACACCGTAAGGGATATTGAGCCCAAGGCGGTTGACTGATGGCACAGATTTATAACCCAGATTGTTCAGGAATTTGGTCAGGTGCATCAAGATACTGGTTAGCCCAGAGTATGCGAAGTTCGCCGTGGCATCCGCGATCTGGCTAGGGGCTGTTCGCAGAGCTTCATACTCCATCTCAAAGCCAATAACAATAACGGTTTTGGGGTTGAAGTTTGGCAGAGCCTCTTCCCAGGGCAGTGTTCTGTTTCTCACTCCCGGGGTCATAACGCCACCGCCTTGAGGTTTGGACACTTCGCCACGTACCCTGCCTTCAGGGTGTAACACCTCCGAGTAATCCCACCGCTCATCCCTGCGGGTAATACCTACAAGATCTGCACCAAAGAGGCGTGCTGCGCGTTTGATCTGGGCATGGGCTATGGCACTGTTGGGAAACTTATAGGGTTCAGGGAGTGCGTTCGTTGCCTCATGAATTTCATCCAGTCCGCCGTTCAGGTAGTCATAAAACACGGCTGTTGATGACAGGGACATCGCATAATCAGGGATGGTAAAACCTGGTTTGTCGTTGTCGTAATACGGGGCCATATTCGGAATACCCCGGCGACCAGCACGGCTGAAAACACTGTGGTAGTGGTCAAATCGCTTATAATCAGGGCTGACCTCTACAGGGAAGTCATCGTGTGAGACAACACCAAGGCCTCCTCTGCTGCCACTACTTGCTTGAGCCGCTGAAGGGGCCCCTGCAACGAGAGCTGTTGCTGCTCCGGCAGCTCCCAGCTTTAATAAACTGCGACGATCTAACTTGGGTTCCTTACTTGGAACATGTGCATTTGAATCATTCAAACCGCGATCCTCAAAAAGCAATTATTTATGAAGCCTCTTTGATACTTCTACTTGTCAGCTACGGGGTAACTAGTAATACAATCATTTAGGCATACAGGTTTTGCACGCAATAGTAGTGTTTTTGTGCATAAAAATAATGACTTATATCTATGTTTTGTTATTTATTCCTAAGTGATCTGGCCATTGCTTTCCCACAGAGGGGGAAGGGCAATCTGATGAAACTCGATACATTAACCCTCCCGGATAACTTCGTCTGGGCGAAAGAGTTTGACTGGTCACCAGTGGCACAGGAACAAGAGCGAAGCCTGATGGGTACTTAGTGCTTGAATCCAGCATTACTTTGAGTCGTTTTGCAATCTGAGAGCGGAAAACGCCTCTAATAAAGGTGTTTTTTCAGAGAGGGGTGAGGTTGTTACTGATTCAGTTGCCTGCGTGAGCACATTAATGATTCGCGTATATCTGTCATACTCGTCAGGTTTTTTTCTCCTGATCCAGGGCCTGCTGCGTCTTGCCACATCCAGTGGGCTTCTGGTAATGAATTTCCAAAAACGCCATTTTAATGTGTAATCAGCACCACCTGTGAGCAACATCTCAACGATATCAGGATAACCATTTTGAGCGGCTATAAATAAAGCCGTGGAACCATCACTTTGTGCCCAATTCACAGCGATCCTCTGAGCACGTAATAAGAGTTCAACTATCTTGGCATGACCATTTTGAGCGGCGAGAAACAAAGGCGTAAAATCGTTGTATTGTGCCTGATTCACATCCACACCCTGGGTGTTCACCAGGATTTCAACCACCCTGACATCGCCATTTTGAGCGGCCACTAACAAAGGCGAGGCCCTTTTATATGTTTGATTCACGTCTGCTCCTGCATCTATTAAACTCTGGAGCACTTCAACACGGCTTTCTTGAGCCGCCAGAAACAGGCCGTGAACAGGTATGCCAGTTACTCCACTGATAAACTGTTCGTTAGCATCAAAATCATCTTGATCTAAAAAATACCGCACCACATCCACATTACCTTCGCGGCAGGCAGCCAGAAAATCGTGCTCATTATATTTATTCTTCAGAGCTATACTCGGGTCTGCTTTGCATTCCCCTGTGCCCAGCACATTTGCACAAAACCCCAAAGCCAGGAGGAAAAAACTGGCGTAGAGGAAACGCTGTCTTCCATAAACCCTTAACACAACTCACCCCACAAACTGGCATGGTAAAAGGGATAGAAGGTATGGCAGTCAACAAGGAATATATCAAGTTAGTCGAGCCTCAACACCACTGACTTAAGTCGTTTTCGATACAGGCGTTCCTGTTTTGATAGCTCTGACCGCGCGAGTATGGGTACTGTGCATCTATTGATGTAATGAAGCTGCTACCATCGTCATCAACAACGGTAGCAGCAGTTATTTGAATCAGGCTGACTTCAGAGCCATCCGCCCACCCAGCGTAGTCAGAATCAACCCTGGAAGAAGAATCACTATCAGGCTCATAGACGCGGACTGTGGCTCTTTCTCAAGAACAGAACTCACCGCCCAGGCAATAGCAAACAAAATCGTGGCTGACCCTGCAGTCAGAACCGCCAGAGATGGCCAGCTGGCCTGTTTTTTCCACCGCAGCCAGGCCAGGCCCTGAACCGTCGCCAGACAGGCAACGCCCATCCAGAAGAAGAGAACTTCAATACCGGTAAAAATAGCGAATCCAGACATAATCGTTATCCTTTCAAACCGTCGTATGAACGACCTTTAGGGTTCCAGAAAACAGCGGGAGCCTTTGCATCAAAGACTTTTCCGTAGCCGTGCAGAAGATCCATATCAGCCATAAACTTGTGTGCACGGCCGGGCAGGAAGGTATTGAGACGATCAATCAACCTGTGGTGCCAGAAATTCGGCTTGTTATAAGGGCAAGTCGTAATACAGGAACCGCAGGCTGTGCCGGATTCAATCCAGTAGTCGTGGCACTTTTGTCCATCCGTGTACCACTTTCTTACCCCAGGGTTCATATAAGGGCGATCTTTTACATCTTCAGCTGTATAGATAGTGGGCTTATCATCATGGGATATCGCCTGGGAAGGACAGTTATCAGCACAGTGCAAACAGTTTTCACAGAATCGCTGCACGCCAAATGTCACGGGTTTATCAAAATACTCATCCAGCTCTAATTCTGTATACAATCTGGCAACTCGGAAGCGTGAACCATATTTGTAATTGTGCAGCAAACCCATACGGTTCAACTCCCCTAAACCGGCAGCGACACCATAAGGGATATTGAGCCCAAGGCGATTAACGGATGGCACAGACTTATAACCCAGGTTGTTCAGGAATTTAGTCATGTGCATCAAAATGCTTGTTAACCCGGAATACGCGTGGTTTGCCGTGGCATCCGCTATCTGGCTTGGGGCTGTTGTCAGAGCTTCATACTCCATCTCACAGCCAATAACGATAACGGTTTTGGGGTTGAAACCTGGCAGAGCCTCATCCCAGGGCAGGGTTCTGTTTCTTACGCCGGGGATCATAACACCCCCACCTTGATGTTTGGCTGTTTCGCCACGGACCCGGCCTTCAGAGTGTAACACCTCCGAGTAATCCCATCGCTCATCCCTGCGGGTAATGCCTACAAGGTCCGCACCAAAAAGGCGAGCTGCACGCTTGATCTGGGCATGGGCTACGGCACTGCTGGGGAATGTGTAGGGCTCAGGCAGGGCATCCGTTGCCTCGTGAATGTTATTCAGCCCGTCGTTCAGGTAGTCATAAAACACCGTTGCTGATGCCAGAGACATCGCATAATCGGGAATGGCAAAACCCGGTTTGTCATTATCATAATACGGGGCCATATTCGGGATGCCCCGACGACCAGCAAGATTTAAAACCGTGTGATAGTGGTCGAATCGCTTATAGTCGGGGCTGATTTCTATAGGGAAATCATCGTGTGCAACGACCCCAAGGCTTCCTCTGCCACTATTAGCCTGAGCCGCTGAAGGAGCTCCTGCAACGAGAGCTGTTGCTGCTCCGGCAGCTCCCAGCTTTAATAAGCTGCGACGATCTATTCTGGGCTCTTTACTTGGAACATGTGTATTTGAATCATTCAAACCGCAACCCTCAACCTCAACAAATAACTACTGACACAACAATTTTGCAAGCTCCGTTCACTGAGTTCTTCTGATATCTCTAGTGGTTGTGCATGGGATATATGCAATACAGCTACCGGAACCCGCAACTTTATGTGGTCAATGGTAGTGATTTGATGCGCGTAAGTAGTGACTTATGTCTATACTTTCTCGGTTATTTCTGTGTGTGTTCCGGTAGGGAGTCATTGCAGGCCGTGTGATGTATAGTGGACCCCAAAAACTGGACCACTGG
>NZ_SMME01000481.1 GCF_009711465.1 Parendozoicomonas verongulae
AGAAGTTGTCGTCTATTCCAACCTGCTCAATTTGTAGCAGCTCCTGCCAGAGGGTACACAGGTATTGTTCGGTGTCATTGGTAGGGGGCACGTATGTTAGGGGGCTGGTCAGTTCTGGTTCCGGCAGGGCCTTATGGTCCAGCTTGCCGTTAGCGGTCAGGGGCAGGGTGTCCAGCCAGATAAACGACGCAGGGATCATGCAGGCGGGCAGATATTGGCTCAATTGTTC
Source organism: Parendozoicomonas verongulae (assembly GCF_009711465.1). GTDB lineage: Bacteria > Pseudomonadota > Gammaproteobacteria > Pseudomonadales > Endozoicomonadaceae > Sansalvadorimonas > Sansalvadorimonas verongulae. Next base: position 230 of record NZ_SMME01000481.1, read on the forward strand.
CCGAAACCATTCCTGATCCCGCTGCACAGATCCTGTGTACCAAGCCACCAGATAATCATAACTGTTGCCCTCCTGGTTGCTTCCTTTTCTCCGGAATGGAAGAACCACAGACTTTCCAACAGTTTCCAACGATTCCAGTTGTCGGATAATTTCATCCAGCTCCACCCGTTGACCACGAATTTTAACCTGGGTATCCATACGACCAATATGGAGAAGATTACCGCTTTCCAGCCACAGCGCCCTGTCGCCGGTTCGGTAGAGCCTGTCGTTTGAAACCTGTGGGAGAGTAACAAATACGTCTGCGGTCTTACCTGGGTTGTTAAGATAGCCTTTGGCCAGCCCTTGACCGGCCACATGTAGTTCACCCGGGATACCTTTAGGGAGTGGGTGACCACAGGCATCAAGAACGTAGAGCTGGGTATTGCTGACAGGGGTACCAATAGGGACAGACTGGAATTTTTCTGTCTGCGTGCATTGATATGTAGCACACTGTACAGTGGTTTCTGTCGGGCCATAAAGATTGAAAGCCTGAACAGTGCCCTTTGGGTCGGAAATTCTCAGTTTATCAGTGAGTTCTGTGGAAAGGTTTTCTCCGCCAATCAGTAAGAGTTGAATACTGGAAGGTAGGCCTCGGTTTTTTGAAGCGAGAGTGTCAATAAATAGCTCCAGGGCTGACGATGTAAAAGGCAACACTGAAACTGTGTTGTCATGAATACACTTCCACAAGAGCATAGGGTCATGATGTTCCTGCTGTCCGGCAATCACGGTTGATGCCCCGGTGGCCAT
>NZ_SMME01000601.1:0-1060 GCF_009711465.1 Parendozoicomonas verongulae
TTCGTGGTCTAGACAATGGGGTCCACCTTACTTGGGTCGGTAGGTTCCCTCGATGAGCTACTGCCGAATCTTCGGCCAGTGTTGCTTGAGAAAAGTTGGACTTCCTTCAGACCCTGCCTCGTGACAACACCCTTGCCCTTTCGCTAACCTTCGGCTCTGCGAATACCTGGTAAGAGGACTTTCACCTCTCGAGTTAAGTGCCATGCCCGGCACACACGCCTGCTTAAGGGGCGCCGTAGGCGTCACCTGGATTTAGTTGTTAGGTGCGTAATTTGACAGGTTGCATTTTGCAACCATAATGGAACCATATGGTTTTTGGAGATTACGATATGCCGGCACTTACAGTTAAAAACATACCTGAAACCCTCTATAACAGGTTGAAAGAAGCTGCTTCTGCACACCATAGGAGCATAAATAGTGAGCTAATTCATTGCCTTGAGCAAATGCTACTGCCTCAGCAAGTAAGTCCTTCTGAGCACCTGAAGCGTGCCCGAGAACTGCGCCGAGATATTGATACCAATTTCATAGATATTGACGATATCCAAGAAGCTATTAATGAAGGCAGATCATGATTGTTGTCGATACTAACGTACTTGTTTATTTGTACTTGCCAACAAAATACACCCTATATGCGGAAAAACTCCTTGAAAATGATCCTGTATGGGTTGCCCCTCACCTTTGGCGTAGCGAATTCAGGAATGTTTTAGCTCTTTACTTGAGAAAGGATCTCATTTCATACGATAAAGCTTTACAGATCCAGAATGAAGCTGAAACATTAATGTCAGGGAATGAATATGACATTAAGTCACTCAATGTCCTTTCTCTTGTAAATCAGAGTAATTGTTCAGCGTACGATTGTGAATATGTTTCTCTAGCAATAAATCTCGACACAGAGTTATTTACGATGGATAAAAAAGTAATCTCTGAATTTCCTCTAATTGCTAAACCATTGCGTGATGTTGAGTTGTGAGCACCTAATCGGGATAGGGTGAAGTCTCACGGCTCCGCTCCTCCCACACCACCGATACGAATTACGGCGGGTTCTTAAAATATCTGTTCG
>NZ_SMME01000601.1:1070-1809 GCF_009711465.1 Parendozoicomonas verongulae
GCAGGGCTTCCGCTTAACTTCCATGGTTCATGTGCGGATTTTGCAGTATTCCATATCGCAATCGTCGTCGAATCCATTTATCCAGATCTTTCAGAGGACTCAGTATTTCGGCTATGTCGTCGACAGTCATGCCGTCAACGCCCGGAGCCCCTTTATTGCGTTGAACCTGTTTTAACGCACACGCCAGATTGTTTCTGTCCAGTATACGTGCCATCAAAGATGAACAAAGGGTGCGGTGGTTGTAACCCAGCGGATCGTAAGACTCTTACGGGTAGCTTTTGAATGAGCGAATCAGTGGTGCCATGAGTGAGTTGAAGATGGCTCTGGAAACTGTGCAGGCTTTGAGTGATAAACCGTTCGGGCGGGTCAGTATTACACTGCCACGGTTTGCTTTTCAGTATTTCCTCAAGCCGGTTTATGGGGAGTTCTGTGAACGTTACCCGGATGTTCAGCTGGAAATTTCGGTGACTGATGAGGCTGTCAATCTGCTTGATAAAGGACACGATGTGGGTATCCGCTTTGATTGTAAATGACACTGATGCCGTGGTGGATGCTGCAAAAAAAGTCTGGGTATTGGTCGGATTGTTGAGCCTATGGTGCGTGAGCAGCTAGAGTCTGGAACGTTAAAACCTGTGTTGGAAGAGTGCTGGTATCCTTATCCCGGCCTTCACGTTTATTTCGCGCAGAACAGCCAAAAAGCCAAACGTATAAGAGTGTTTATCGATTTCCTTATAGAAAA
>NZ_SMME01000783.1 GCF_009711465.1 Parendozoicomonas verongulae
GGGACATTTGTCACATAGATTCAGCTCCAGTGTTTCTTCTCTTGAGGGTCGTCTTAACCATATATTGGTACCAGTGAGCTATGGCAGGGCATTCCCCTACGCGGAGGAGTATTCTTCTGATCCGGATAACTTCGAGAGGAGCTGGAGATTGTTCCCCCTGGGAGAGTCAGGGGGCCGAATGAAAAAGGCTGCCTCCGTGTCTTCTATTGATTGCAGCAAATTCGGCCATAGCCCTAATGTCAATGTAATCGGGGAGTATATAGAACCTGCTCTTCACGGGCGCACCAAAAGTACAGAGAGTCTTCATGAGTATTATGCCGGTGACTCGCGTGCTCAAGTTACCTCAGAACACAGTAAAGAAAAAACTGCGTTTAACTATCTGGATAGAAGCACAAAGGTAAAACCCTGGAAGCTGAGTGCAGACCCCGAGCTGGTCACGATACTTGCTGAATTTAACAGGGTAAATGCTATGGGGGTCAGGGGAGTTAATGAATTCTGGGAAAGTGTAGCCTATCGCCTGTGTCGTTGGATTGTGCTCTCTGCCTGGTCTGAGGAACCAGAGTTTATAGATCACTCTATAGATACTCCTTTTCTGGCGTTTATGGACAATGAGACTGTGCAGTCACACCGCTCACTCGTAGTACCACTTGTTCCGGAAGCCGTTCCTGATGGTGTAGTGTACGCCACCCGTCTGGTACAGGCATTGAAAACGGTTGAGTTGAATTTTACGGATGTTACCGCAACTCAGGGAGTATGGCGTGACACTATGCAGGAGCTATTGTATGTCATGCGTACCAGCATTGATGCCGTGTTGGGAGAGGTAACTGAAAAAAAATTTAAGGGGATGAAAGAAAAACCTGAGCCTGGATATGCTTTGAAGCTCTCAAAAAAAGTGATTCAGGGTATGGCGTCTCTGTATATCAATTACATTCGTTATATGTCTCAGGAGATTGAAAGTCAAATGGAAGGCTTGGAGGTCCAGCAGGGTAAAGAGGTCACAGATATTCTTGTTGATTATCAGCAGGATATAAGATTTGTTCGCTATTCGCTGGAAAACTTTGAGCGTATATTCCGATTTCATAGCCCCCGGGACCTTGAGCTTGGGTTGTACTTTATACAGCGGGTATCTGTCGTGCTTGGGAGTAGCCATACTGAACGCTCACAGAAAGATTTTTATACTGAACGTTTGGGATCCTTGAGCGCCTTAGGAAAACTCTGGCAACGAAGAATTGAACTTGATTCCGATAGTTACTCTGATGAAGAAAGTTATCAGGAAGAGTACTCCGAACTTTTAGATCAGCTGAGTGAAGATGAATACCTTTCTATTGTAGCTTTTATTAACGATCTGCTTATGGGCGAAACAAATGGCTTTATTCCCTTGCCGAGGCCGGAAGAAGGATTGACAGAAACTCTAAAGGAGAGGGAGAAAGTTTGGGAGCATAGGATTGTTAAAACAGAAAGTGGCGATAACTTTATTCCATCTATCGTTCTGTTTAATGAAGTCTATTACGATAGCAATATGCTGAAAATGGCGGATAAGTTCCCCGCCCTGAGATCATTTTATCGTCACATGTTGATGCTCACGGCTATACCGGCCAGTCTATCTGAGGCCACCTTTTATCTCTTTTCTACTTATCGGGTGCTGTCAGATATGTACTCCAGTCTCTGTGAGCCAGCCTGTAGGAGAGATACAACAGTTTCAACAGCCTGCCGGGACTTTTACAGTTTTATTGATAAGTACATGAAACCAGTACCTGCGAAATCCGATAGAGAAGGCCGGGTATTGGATGATGTAACTATGCAGTATTGGGCGAGTGAACAAGAGGGTGCACTGCAAGAACTGAGGATGCGTTATCCCCTTCAACCGGATTGGGATCTTATTAATTCAACAGTATTGCTGGATTATATAAATAGTCTGGTGGAGTCTTTAAATGAAATAGCCTTGTTCTTACGATCAAGAACACCTTTGGATAGTCAGTGGGAAGACAGGTTAAATGACCACTTTTCTCAGACGGATCTGCTGCTTTCTGACACTTTTGGGAATTCATATGACCCTGTCATGAGGGCGCTGCAGACTGAACTATCCAATCTTGTCCGCACAGTGAGAATATTGCAGCGCTCTTCTGGTGGTGGCGAGTTTTAAATATGAGGTTGGTGAGGAGGCAGGCACCGTGACAGTGCCTGACCTGATGTGTTTAACGGGCAATATAACGCAGGAACTCCTCTCGAGTAGGGAGGTTGGTTCGGAAGTCGCCCCGCATGACAGAAGTGGTCATGGACGAGTTTTGTTTTTCAACGCCACGCATCATCATGCACATATGCTTGGCTTCAACGACAACCGCTACACCGCGAGCGCCGGTTACCTGCTCAATCGCTTCAGCAATTTGCAGCGTCATATTCTCCTGAATCTGCAGACGGCGGGCATACATATCTACGATACGGGCAAACTTGGACAGGCCCAGCACCTTGCCATTAGGAAGATAAGCCACGTGGGCCTTGCCGATAAAAGGCAGGATGTGATGTTCGCACATGGAATACAGCTCGATATCCCGAACCACAACCATTTCGTCGTTATCCGACTCAAAAACTGCGCCGTTAACAATCTCTTCCAGACTCTGGTGGTAACCTTTGGTCAGGAAGCCCATGGCCTTGGAGGCGCGGGCAGGTGTGTCTTTCAGACCATCCCGTTCAGGGTTTTCTCCCACCCCTTCAAGAATGGCTTTATAGTATTCGCTGAGGTCTCTGCTCATGGATCTCTGGTCCGTTTCAACTTAAGGACATCCCACCGTCAACAGGGATGGTTGTGCCTGTGATATAGGGGTTGTTCAGTACGTATTCCAATGTTTGCCAGATGACACTTTCCCCGGGTTCCAGCCCCATAGGAGGAATACGCAATGTATCTTCTGCGGCCATTTCACGGTCGTCTTCGTTCATGATGATCAGGTAAGGTGCAATTGCATTGACCTTGACTCCGGGGGCATATAAACGGGCAAAGGACCGAGTCAGGCTTTCAAGACCGGCCTTTGTGGCAGCATAGGCGGCATGGTGTTCACTGCCGCGCAGGGCATTGTAATCGGTCATGTGGATAATGTCCGCAGTTTCCTGTGAATTACTTAGTAAGTCACGCAAACCGCGGTTAATCAGCCAGGGAGCTTCCATGTGAACGTGGAACAGAGCTTCCATTGGCTCAGTGTCGAGCTCATGCTGACTGTCGGCCAGCCAGCCCGAAGCATTGTGAATAATTGCTCTGAGGGATGACGTGTGCTGGCGTACTTCGTTAATCAGGCGGAAAGTGTTCTCTTTGATGCTGAGATCGCATTGGATCATCTGGGCTCCAGCGTCTTCCAGCTCCCTTACACCGTGAGTGTATGTGCGATAAGTCGCTAACACCTGGAAGCCTGATTCTATCAACTTGCGTGCATTGAACAGGCCAATGCGGCGAGACGCTCCGGTAATCAGGACAGACTGCACCTGTTCACTCATGGTTTCTCCCCCCTGTTTGTTCTGTGTTCGGTTTATTGTGATGGCATTAAATCAGAATGAAATTGTAAACGCACCCAAAATAGGTATATCTCACTAGTAAACTACGCCTCGGATAGCTTCCGTTTTCAGGGTAATAACTTACAATTCCGCCTCATTGAAAACGGGTGGGTTACTCTCAAACCTGCCACTTAGAATGTATGGCAAAATGACACTCTATTTCCTTGATTTGCTGGGAACGGCTGTTTTTGCAGCGACTGGCGCGATGGTTGCTGCACGGCGCAAACTCGACCTTTTTGGTGCCCTTGTTCTGGCATTTGTAACGGCTGTTGGCGGTGGCACAATCCGTGATGCGATTTTGGGCAGCACGCCAGTATTCTGGATTAACGATCCGACTTATATAGAAGTGATTTGTCTGGCGACAGCGCTGACAATTCTAGGCCGCCGGTGGTGGCACAGTACCCGTTATGTCATTTTGGTAACAGACGCTTTGGGTCTGGGCGTGTTTACTGTTATTGGTGTCGAAAAGGCCCTGTCCTTCAACGTTTCCCCTTTGCCTGCTGTGATTATGGGCGTACTCACGGGTGCTGGTGGTGGCCTGATTCGTGATGTGTTTGCCGGTCGTGTGCCCATGGTCTTGCGACATGAAATTTATGCGACAGCGGCCATCGCCGGTGGTTTGCTTTATGTTCTGACGATGAATTTTGGTCTGTCCCGTGAATTTGTTGTGATCTGCTGCGCCTCGGTAGTGTTTGGACTTCGCTTGCTGGCGATTTACAGCAATTTCTCACTGCCACGGGTCAGTGGCCCCTGAGTGAAATCGCCTCGCTCCTGTGGGCGAGGCGATGTTCCGAAGGGTTACTGCGCTTCATCCCGCGTGAAAACCCAATCCTTGCTATTGCTCAATTCTGCGTTGAACTCATAACCGCCGTAGTTAAAGCTCTTCAGATCAGCAGGCTGGGTGATTTTCTTATCAATGATATAACGAGTCATCAAACCCCGAGCCTTCTTCGCGTAGAAACTAATGATCTTGTACTGACCATTTTTCAGGTCTTTGAATACCGGCGTAATAATATCCGCATCCAGCTGCCTGAGTTTTACGCTCTTGAAGTATTCGTTAGAGGCCAGATTGATTAGCACGTTGTCTTTCTGGGCTGCCAGCTCGGCATTCAAGGCGCCCGTTATAATCTCACCCCAGAAGGTATACAGGTCTTTGCCGCGCTGGTTGGCAAATTTAGTCCCCATCTCCAGACGGTAGGCCTGCATCAGATCAAGAGGGCGGAGCAGACCGTAAAGCCCGCTGAGAATACGCAGGTGTTTCTGGGCGAAATCGAAACCTTTTTTATCCAGTGACTCTGCATCAAGACCGGTGTACACATCCCCTTTAAACGCCAGAACAGCCTGTTTGGCATTTTCTGGAGTGAACGGTATGTTCCAGGCTTCAAAACGGGCAGCGTTCAGACCTGAGATTTTGTCGCTCACGCCCATCAGTTTGCCAATCTGGGCCGGGCTTAAATCCCGCAGTTGCTCTATCAGCTCCTGAGAATGTTCCAGGAAATCCGGTGTTGTATGAACGTCGGTAACCGGGGGCGTTTCGTAATCCAGGGTTTTCGCAGGTGAAATGACGATCAGCACATGATGCTCCCTACAGTCCGTAAAGTTGTTATCCCGCCCATAGTATTCTCTGGGGCGGTTATTCTCCAGTCAACGACCCTTTATAAACTCAGTTCAGATACCCTGATGTGAATAGGGGCGCCGTATTTCTTTCTGAAAACTATTCCGTTGGCAATAGATGCTCAACCGCAGCTTTCTCTTCCAGTAACTCTGCTTCCGTCACTTTCATCTTTTCCTGACCGTACTCGTTGATATCCAGCCCCTGAACAATCTGGTATGCACCAAAATCACAAACACATGGGAAGGAATAGCAGATACCCTTTGCTACGCCGTAGCTGCCATCGGAGATCACTCCCATACTGACGATTTTACCGTCGGTCCCCAATGCCCAGTCTCGCATGTGAGCCAGAGCCGCCTGTGCGGCAGAAGCAGCAGAGGACTGGCCGCGGGCTTCAATGATCTCTGATCCTCGTTTCTGGATGCGCGGGATGAACTCTTCTTTGTACCACTGATCATTAATCATCGAGATCACAGGCTGATCTCCGGCAATAGTGGCGTGGTGCAGGTCTGGGTACATAGTTGACGAGTGGTTGCCCCAGATGATGATGTTGTCGATATCGGCAAGGCTCACTTCGATTTGTGTACTTAATAAGCCTCTGGCACGGTCATGATCCAGGCGGGTCATGGCACAGAACTGGGAGGGGCTGAGATCCGGGGCATTTCGAGACAGGATCAGGCAGTTAGTGTTAGCGGGGTTACCAACAACAAGTGCCTTAACATCAGGGTTGGCAACCTTGTTCAGTGCCCGGCCCTGGGCTGAGAAAATAGCGGCATTGGCCTCCAGCAGGTCGGCACGTTCCATTCCTCTGGAGCGAGGGCGGGCTCCCAGCAGTATGGCGTAATGGGCACCCTGGAAACCACTGTCGGGATTATCGTGCAGTGTCACCCCGTGTAGCAATGGGAAGGCACAATCTTCCAGCTCCATGGTTACACCGTGCAGCCTGTCCATCGCTTGCGGGATTTCAACCAGTTGCAGAATAACCGGCTGGTCTGAACCCAACATTTCACCCGCAGCAATTTTGAACAGCAGGGCATAGCTGATGTTGCCAGCGGCACCGGTGACTGCGATACGAACAGGTTGCTTCATTGAACCATCCCTTAGAGATACATGAGAGTGGTCTCAATCTAGTATGACCTACTCGTGGTGTCAGGGACGCTGTTGCAAAAGAAGAGGGCCGGACAGGCTGGTATACACCAGACTATCCGGCAGGTGGTGTACCGTTTAGAGGTTTGCTTCGGCAAAGGCAGCCAGTGCTGAGCGAGGTACTCCTTCCAGCTGAATCGCGCCACCGAATTCAAAGTCTCGGAAACGCTGAGTCAGGTAGGTGAGGCCGGAACTGGCCGGGTTCAGGTAAGGCGTATCAATCTGCGCCAGGTTGCCCAGACAAATCACCTTACTGCCGTAACCCGCACGGGTGATGATGGTTTTCATCTGATGAGGTGTCAGGTTCTGGCACTCATCAATGATGATCAGGCTTTGCTGGAAACTGCGACCACGAATGTAGTTCAGGGATTTGAACTGCAGAGGTACACGGTCGAGGATATAGTCCACACTGCTGCGCGTGCTTTCATCGTCGTTGTGCAGAGCTTCCAGATTATCGGTGATGGCACCCAGCCAGGGCTCCATCTTCTCAGCCTCGGTTCCGGGCAGGTAGCCGATGTCTTCATCCAGCCCTTTTGTACTGCGGGTAGCGATGATTCTGCGGTACTGCTGTTCGGCAACTGTCATCTCGATAGCGGCTGCCAGAGCGAGAATCGTTTTACCGGAGCCGGCCGGGCCGTTGAGATTCACGAGCTGAATATCAGGGTCCAGAAGCAGGTGCAGTGCCAGTGCCTGATGAATATCCAGAGGCTGAAGCCCCCAGGCTGTGCGGTTTAACAGCTTTTCCCGATCCATATGCTCGAGAACCAGTTTGCCATCGCCATTTTCATCAACATAGTTGCTGACGACACGGCCGACAAAGTCCTGAGCGTCGAGAATAAACTCATTGATACCAGGATTTCCGAATACCTCCAGTTTCGGAATAGTGTGCAATGTGCGGCCGTTGTGTTGCACGGTTTCTACATTATCGATTCTGTCCCAGAGACTGCCATCCAGCTCCAGGAATCCACGGGGTAAAAGGCTAACGTCGGATATTTGGTGGTCGTTGTGATAATCCTCAGCCATCAAGCCACAACCACGGGCTTTGAGGCGCATATTGATATCTTTGGTCACCAGCACGAATTCATTTTCAGGGTGCAGGCGTTGTAGGTGACAGATGTCGTTGATGATCCGGTTATCATTCAAATCTGTCGGAAGCATGGAAACGTTGGAAGGTGCACTGTTCATTTGTATCGACAGTGAACCGGCAGGAGGGGTTTTGTCTCCCCGGGTTATGGGCACACCGTTTTCGATCTCCTCCGGCGTGGCGGCACCAACAATGCTGTCTATCAGGCGGATGGCCTGACGACAGTCGGCAGCTATTGTTTTCTTTCCGTTTTTGAGTTTGTCCAGTTCCTCCAGAACTGTGATGGGGATGACAACCTGATGTTCTTCGAAATTCAATAATGAGTTGGGATCATGGATAAGGACATTGCTGTCCAGGACGTATGTGGTGCGATGGTGTGACTTAACCGGTTCCAGTGTCACTGCATCATGCATAGCTGCTCCTTCTTCCCTCTAACGTCACCGGCGCCGGTATCTTGCTTATCAAGCGGAACCGGTGATGGTACGTTTGGCTCACCTTACAGCGGGGTGAGCCGCCAGCCCAAGTGCTTTCTCTGTCCGAAAGTCTTGAGCCTCCAGCACTGTCTGACAGCTATATTACTGACAGGCCTGTTTTGATTATGAGTGGAGGAAATCAAAGATGGCAAGTAGTGAAATGCCATGTTGCTACTTTTTTTCACAATTGGTGAAAAATAGTTTTTGGGACATTGCGAGGAGGGAATTAACTTCATATATTTAAGAGATATGCTCTCGTGTTTTCCCTCCTCTTTATTCCCTGTCAAAGTAATCCCGTCTGTTTTTATTGCTCCGTGCACTCGTCCCTGAGAAGCCTCTGAAACCTTAACTCTACAGCACCATCACAGCCATCCAGCCAAACAAGATAAGTGGGATGTTGAAGTGCAGGAAGGTAGGCAACACTGAGCCACGGATGTGGTCATGCTGACCGTCAGCATTCAAACCGGCGGTAGGGCCTATGGTGGAATCGGAAGCTGGAGATCCCGCATCACCCAGAGCGCCAGCCGTACCCACCAGAGCGGCAATCGCCAGAGCAGACAGCCCCATTTCCATACCCAGCGGCACATAGAGTGTGGCAATCACTGGCACAGTGGAGAAGGATGATCCAATTCCCATGGTGATCAGCAGGCCCACAAGCAGCATCATAAGAACGCCTACGGCCTTGTTAGCCATGAGCAAGCCACCAATAGACCCAACCAGCTCAGTCACCGCACCAGACTCCCGCATCACCTCTGCAAAGCCAGCTGCGGCAATCATGATAAATCCGCAGTAGGCCATCATCTTGATACCCTGGATGTAAGTATCGTTAGCGTCGTTCCAGTGAATGACACCCGTCACCATCAGGGTCATACAGCCCGCCAGTGCTCCCAGCACCATGGAGTCGCTGTACAGCTGAACAATCAGGGTGATAACGATCGCTGCTACAGTTCCTAAAATTCTGGCCGTAGAAGGAGCGTCTTCCTGCTTTTGTTCAACATCACTTTGAATCTCGCGATAAAGACAGGGTTTGCGGTAGGTCCAGAAGATGGCAACCAACAGGCCAAGGAACATGCCAGCTACCGGAATCATCATCGCGTGGGGCATCAAGGCTGTGCTGATAGACAGACCATTGTCGTGGAGGTTACGGGCCAGCACTTCTGTGAGATAGATATTGCCGAAACCTACAGGTAGAAGCATGTACGTGGCCGTCAGGCCGAAGGTCAGGCAACAGGCAATCAGGCGACGGTCAAGCTTCAGCTTATTGAATACCCGCAGCAGAGGAGGGATAAGAATCGGGATAAAGGCAATGTGTACAGGAATCAGGTTTTGGGAAGACACAGCCATCAGAATAATCGACAGCAGAATAAAGAACCGTGCCTTCGTTTGTGTGTGATGGGAGTTTTGAACCGCTGTGACAACCTTGCCAGCCAGAAAGTTGGGGATACCGGATTTCGAAATTCCCATGGCAAAAGCCCCCAGCAGGGCATAACTCAATGCGATACTGGCTCCGTTACCAATGCCATTGGCGAAAGCGTTCAGGCTTCCACCTAACCCCAGGTGGCTGATAGAACCGCCCGCTAACGCCCCAATAATGAGTGCCAGAACAACATTCATACGCGCCAGACTTAAGGCGAGCATAACAAGAACAGCAAGAACAACTGCATTCATGAAAAAGTAACCTGCGTATTTTTATAAGCGTTGTGTCGGGGTAAAAAAACTGAAAACAGCCCGCATAGAACAAACTATGGCTCAGTTCCGTAAATCCGACAGGTTTTCGTCAGGAAAGACGAGGACAATCAATGGTGCAGGTGATGATGCAGATGAGAGGCGTGCAGAAGGGCAGACAGAGCGCAGGCGGCTGACAGAGAGGAGGAGAGTTGTAGAGGTGCAAAACACAATGGCACCGAACTGGGTGGCAATCTCATGGTGTCACTCATAAGTTGATGTATCAATGATGGCTAAAGGCCTTTATCAAAATACAGCTTTTCTACCATGATGCAATAGTGCGTATTTGTACGAAATGTGTACACCGCTGAAACACGACAAAGGCCTCAACAGACAATTCTGTGGAGGCCTTTCTTTTATAGGGAGTTGTGTGCAGAGCCTCTGAATCAGTCGATCCAGCCACCCAGCTCTTTCCAGCGGTTCACAATGCTGCAGAACAGTTCCGCAGTCCGGTCAGTATCGTAACGGGCGGAGTGAGCTTCTTCCTTGTCGAAAGGAATACCGGCCACATCACAGGCTCGTGCAAGAACAGTCTGGCCGTAAGCCAGACCAGACAGGCTCGCTGTATCAAAGCAGGAAAACGGGTGGAAGGGGTTACGCTTGATATCGCAACGCTCAACCGCTGCATTCAAAAAGCTCAGATCAAAAGAGGCGTTATGGCCAACCAGCACCGCGCGGTTGCAGCCGTAACGTTTCAGGGCTTTGCGCACGGTTTTGAAAATTGTTGCCAGAATCTCTTCTTCCGGGGAGGCAATGCGTAAGGGGTGAAACGGGTCGATACCAATGAACTCGATGGCAGACTTTTCAATATTGGCACCATCAAAGGGAATTACATGACTGGATTCACGGGATTCCGGAAAGACAAACCCCTGCTCATCCATGCCGATGGTTACGGCGGCGATTTCCAAAAGTGCGTCAGTCTTGGCATTGAAACCACCTGTTTCAACATCAATAACAACTGGTAGAAAGCCCCGGAAACGTTCAGACATCAGGGTTTTCGGATCAGAATGGCTCACATCATTGCCTTATTCGGAGTTAAATTACACAGACCGGGACCACAACAAATGCTCACCAGCTTTAAGAGGCACAACCTGACTTCCGGTAAACGGAATGGACTCAGGAACGGGCTGCTCTTTCTTCACCAGTGTAATGGTATCTGTGTTGCGAGGAATATCATAGAAATCTGCACCAAAGTGACTGGCAAATCCTTCCAGTTTGTTCAGTGCGTCTTCTTTTTCAAACACTTCTGCGTACAGTTCAATGGCACCGAAGGCAGAGTAGCAGCCTGCACAGCCGCATGATGTTTCCTTCATACCCTGAACATGCGGTGCAGAATCCGTACCCAGGAAGAACTTGGCGTTACCGCTGGTAGCCGCCTGAATCAGTGCCAGCTGGTGGACGTTACGCTTGAGAACCGGCAGGCAGTAGAAGTGCGGGCGAATGCCACCAACCAGCATATGGTTGCGATTATACAGCAGGTGCTGTGGGGTGATGGTGGCACCAACATTCGCACCGGTTTCACTCACAAAGGCCACGGCATCATTGGTAGTAATATGTTCCAGCACCAGCTTCAGCTCGGGGTAGCGGCTCACCAGATCTATCAGGTAACGATCAATAAAGACTTTTTCACGGTCATAAATGTCGATGTCGGTATCAGTCACTTCGCCATGCACCAACAGGGGCAGGCCCGCATCAATCATGGCTTCCAGTGCAGGATAAATGTTCTCCAGAGCGGTTACACCGGAATCGGAGTTGGTGGTGGCACCGGCCGGGTAGAGCTTGAGTGCACGCACATCGCCGCCAGCCTTAGCATCGCGAATCATTTCGGGGGTGGTTTGATCCGTGAGATACAGGGTCATCATCGGGTCAAAGCTGGAGCCTTGTGGAATATGAGCCAGAATACGTTGTTTGTATTCGGCAGCCTGAGCCGCAGTGGTCACCGGTGGCTTCAGGTTGGGCATGATAATCGCGCGAGCAAAGGTGTTGGCCGTAGCAGGAACTGTAGTCGCGAGGGCATCTCCATCACGGAGATGGAGGTGAAAATCGTCCGGGCGAGTGAGGGTGATCTGCAAAGCGATTGATCCTATCGTATGGGGTTTGTCGAGCGATTGTCTGACACCCGTCTCGAAAGAAAAAAGGCGGGCTTTATTTATGGCGGTGATACTAACTCAGTGGTGCACGAACGTCATGCATCACGTAGAGTACAAATACGAAAACTTACAATAAGAATGAAAATAGGTGCTGATGAATGAGTGCTGCAAATTATGATCTGGTTGTATTTGGGGCAACCAGCTTTGTCGGACAGATCCTGGTGAAGTATCTGGTGGAGCACTGTAACAATCATTCCAAAGACAAAATCTCCTGGGCCATGGCCGGGCGCTCCGAGGAAAAGCTGGAGCAGGTACGTGCTAAAGCCGGTGCTGATGATATCCCACTGCTGATTGCGGATGCCGATGACGAGCAGGCCATACAGGCCATGTGTCGTAAAACCCGGGTGGTGATTTCCACTGTTGGCCCTTATGCCCTTCACGGCACCACACTGGTAAAAGCCTGTGTAGAAAGCGGAACTGACTACTGTGATCTGACCGGTGAAACCCAGTGGATCAAGCGCATGGTGGATCGTTTTGAAGATCAGGCCAAACAGAGTGGTGCCCGTATTGTGCACTGTTGCGGGTTTGACTCAATCCCTTCCGATCTGGGGGTCGCCTTTCTCCAAAAGCAGGCGCAGGAGGCGTTTGGTACTCATTGCAATGCTGTGAAAATGCGAGTAAAAGCGGCTAAAGGTGGAGCCTCTGGTGGCAGCATTGCCAGCATTATTAACTTAACAAAGGAAGCACTCGCTAACCCTGCACTGCGCAAGGAACTGGCGAATCCTTATTCTCTTTGTCCGGAAAATCACGCCTTTACCGCACGCCAGCGCAATGTGAAATCTTCTGTGTTTGATGAGGACTTCCAGTGCTGGTCAGCCCCCTTTGTGATGGCGGCTATCAATACTCGCATTGTGCATCGTTCCAACGCTTTGTCAGGCAATGCCTATGGAGATGATTTTCTTTATGAAGAAGCCATGCTCACAGGGCGTGAGTTTAAAGGTCGTATGCGATCGATAACTATGGTGGCCAGCCTGGGAGCGTTTATGGCGGGTATCGTGTTCAAACCCACGCGGTGGCTGATGGAAAACTACATGTTGCCAAAACCCGGTGAGGGCCCTTCTCCCCAGGCTCAGGAAAAAGGTTTCTATGATTTGCGGTTTATCGGGCGTACCCCCGACGGTCAGGAGTTGCGTGCTAAGGTGACAGGTGATCGTGATCCTGGCTATGGCTCAACCAGCAAGATGCTGGCACAGGCCGGATTGAGTCTGGCGCTGGATCTTTCCAAAGAGGAGAAGGGCGGAGGTATCTGGACGCCTGCCACCATTTTTGATGAACGGATGTTTGACCGTTTAACCCGCTATGCCGGGCTTTCCTTTGAGGTTGTCTCTTAAGAGGGCCTCAGAGAGGCTCCTGAAAAGAGTCTCTCTGAGGGGCTGGTACGTTTAGTTGTTATCAACCGCTTTAGCGACTGCGCGAGCGTAATCCTGCCAGTTGTGGTATGAGGTTGAGAAGTAGGCAACTACAAGGTCACGGGATGGCGAGACATACAGCCCCTGACCGTGGGAGCCTGCTTTATACATATCCCCATCTTTGTAGACAGCATCCCACTGTCGTGAATTGCAGAGTACGTCAGTATCTGTACTGAAGTGCCACTGCCCAGCTTCGATAGCCGCTTTTTTGGTGCGTTCGAACATCGCCGGGCGACACTCATTCTGGGTTTTCTCAATCACAGAGTCAGAGATAATTTGCTCATTTGCCACTGTTTTCCAGCTTGGGGTATAAAGCATGCCATAGCGAGCTTTGTCCCTGAGGCGGCTGGACATAAAGGCGAAGATGCCGCCATTACCCGCATTATTCAGACCCAGTGTGGCATCACCCTCGGCTCCCATTTTCGACCAGATACGCTCGGAGACGATATCAGACAGGCGCTGATCCAGTACGTGCTCTACCAGAAACCCTAAAACCTGAGTCGCTGGAGATGAATATTGGAAAAACTGACCGGCCTCAGTATTGGGATCGTTTTTAATGGCCAGAACAGCATCGCGGGATGTCATGGGGGCGAGCTCCTGGCCACCCTGCAGAACCAGACGATGCCACTGGCTGACCGGGTGTTCAAAGTTCATCATGTTGGGCATGGTTTCAGAGCCATCAAGCCCGGTAGACATATCCAGAATGTCTATGATTCTAACTCCTTCCCAATCCGTTCCCTTGAATTCTTTGAGATAATTGTCGATGGGTTTTGTGACATCAACCTTACCTTCTTCCTCCAGCTGGCTGACCAGAAGGCTGGCAATTGTTTTGCTTGTCGACATCCAGATGTGCATATCCGTTTCACGCATGCCGGGGTATGCCTCATAAATAACCTTGCCCTGATGCACAACAACAAAGCCCTGTGCCCGTGAATCCGGATGCTTGATCATCTCATCAAGAGTAAGCTCCCCCAGCTTGGTTGTGGCCCTGGCCTGCCCGACTTTTTTATTGGGTTTATACTCCAGCTCTCTGACAGGACCATCACGGTATACCACATGAGAAGGGATAAACTCGGACCAGTATCTGTGGTAGTAAAGATTGTTATCCATCGATGGGAAAATGCCATGGGGGCTAAACCCTTGACGTAATGTGTAACTGGTCTCCAGTGTTAAGGGCTTTGTGGCAAAAGAGACATTCTCGTGGGGGCCTTCAGGAGGCCATGCTTGAGCAGAAGCTGTTGCAGTCAGGCCGGTTAAGCATGTGAAAAGCACAGCTTTAGAGAAGGATTTTGAAAGCATGTTCGGGAAGCCCTTATGTTTTTAGTAGGAAGTTTGTTTGGCATTTTAATCGTGAGTAGTTGTTTGTAGCCAGATCATTGAATATTCGTATAAATGAGTGGTATTTTGCTATTGACTTGTAGATTTTATGGTGGTGTGTCGGGCGTGTATGGTTTGGGTAAGTACCCAAACCATTGCTTTCGCATAGTCTG
>NZ_SMME01000312.1 GCF_009711465.1 Parendozoicomonas verongulae
TGGGTGCAGACACGGGAAACGTCCCCTCTTGTCATCCGGGTGACTGACCAGACCTACCTTGGGCAACTGTTCGACGACCTCCATATCCGATCGGAACGCATTCCGCACTTTGGTCGGAATGTGACACAACTCCAGCAGGCCCTTGCGCAGGGAAGGGAGGTTGTGATTCTTGGTCTTGAGAAAAATCCCGAGCTTCAACAGGCTCTGGAATCGCTTTGCTGCAATCCCCCCTCAGTTATGGTCAATGGTTCACTGCTTAACTATCCAAAAGCTCGTCTCTGCCTGCTATGGCCACAATCGAAGCGCTGTACTTCCCTGCCATGGAGGGAAGCTATTCAGTCAGCAAAGCCGTTACCTGAGGTCGATATGTGGCGTTCAGCAGCCAGGCGGCATGGTATAGACAGCGACCAAATCCCCAAAACAGCGCTGAATGAAATTTATGAAATTTATGGCAAGATCCCAAAAGGCATCACTCAAACAATAGGGGGATTACCCGTTCTGACAAATGGGGGATTGGATAACCTGATTGTCGCC
>NZ_SMME01000020.1 GCF_009711465.1 Parendozoicomonas verongulae
CCTGGTCACAGACAAAAGGCCTGCCCCCCGGGTGGACTCTCAGCGTGTGCATACCATAGATATCCGCAGGCCTGTCATTGCCAGTTCGAACCTGAAGCTCTTTGCAATGCTCCCATACCCAAGTATTTAAAAACCGGGAAGGAAGCAGCCCCCCTGAAGGAAAGCGGAAGCAGTGGATCTGAGGGGGAGCTTCCTCACCTGAAGACACA
>NZ_SMME01000193.1 GCF_009711465.1 Parendozoicomonas verongulae
CATCCTGCGTCATAGACAGGACAACCGAACCCCACTTCGTGCATTGCCAGGGGGAACAACAGGAAACCGGGTTAACTCTCACCGCCTTACCACCTGCACAACACCTGGCAGTTGAAACGGGTGCCACAACATGGATCCGGGATAAGGCAAGCATGTGTCATGTGTCTCCGGGTGAGGAAGCTCCCCTCCACATCCGATGCTTCCCCCTTCCTTCGAGGGACCTGCTTTCTTCCCGGTTTCCGCATTTAAATGCCTGGTTACGTAACCATTGCAAAGAGCTTCAGGTTCGAACTGGCAATCATACACCTGCGGATTTCTGTGGTATGTATACGTTAACAGTCCACACAAGGG
>NZ_SMME01000346.1 GCF_009711465.1 Parendozoicomonas verongulae
CACAAAGTGGTGCCCGGCAGACCTGTTTACTGTGCAGGATGTGGTCTCACCGGGGGGGATATGTGTTCTGCCCGCGGGGTGTGTGGCAATGCTGTCTGTCGATATCACATCTAATGGCGGTAACGGAATAGGGTGAAGAGGTTTACTCTTGTCTTCTGATGCATAAGTGGCAGATGCAGACAGACCGATCACTATGAATAGACTGGTGATAACAAAGTTCAGTCTGAAGACCATGCCTTATTTCCCATAAAAAGAATAAAGAAGATAGGTGGAATATTCAGGACGTGCAGGTACTCATTAGTAAGTAAAGGTGTTGTATATGTGTGTATGCTGTCCTCTGAACAGGACACGCTGCAGAAGACCTTCCGGGATCCTGAGATAAGTGGTCAACGTTTTTGACCCGGCACCTTCACGTTGGGGCGGTTAGATGGCTTGATGAGCTGGCTCAGCAGG
The DNA here is from genome assembly GCF_009711465.1 of Parendozoicomonas verongulae. GTDB lineage: Bacteria > Pseudomonadota > Gammaproteobacteria > Pseudomonadales > Endozoicomonadaceae > Sansalvadorimonas > Sansalvadorimonas verongulae. The sequence continues at coordinate 454 of NZ_SMME01000346.1, forward strand.
CTGGTGCGATGAAAGCCGAGGCACAGGGCGAGGTTTGATTGTGAAAAGGGCAGACCAGGTCATTCATCTTGCCTATTGTGCCATGTACGCTTGTGTCTGGCGAGATTGCAGGATTGGATAAAAGACTGGTTGCACCCGTCAAAGTC
>NZ_SMME01000433.1:0-216 GCF_009711465.1 Parendozoicomonas verongulae
TGTCCCCTGTGTGGATACGTTTGTGCCTGGCGAGATTACCAGATTGGGTAAAGCGCTGGCTGCACCCGTCAAAGTCACAGACAAAGTGAAAGACTGGTTGCATCCGTCCTGGTCACAGACAAAGGTTTTCTCCCTGTGTGGATGCGTCTGTGCCTGGTGAGATTACCGGATTGGGTGAAAGACTGACTGCACCCGTCAAAGTCACAGACAAAAGGC
>NZ_SMME01000433.1:395-852 GCF_009711465.1 Parendozoicomonas verongulae
CCGTAATCCAGGAAGGAAGCAGATCACCCGAAGGAAGGGGAGAGCAGTGGATGTGAGGGGGAGCATCCTCATCTGAATGCACGAGGTGGTGTTCAGTTGTCCTGTCTTTGACGCAGGATGTTGTTTATGGGGATGGATATGTATGTTGTCTGCAGGGTAGATGGTAATGCTGCTTGTCGATATCACATCTAATGGCTGTAACGGAGCAATATGAAGAGACCTGCTTTTGTCTTCTGAGGCATAGGTAGCAGATGCACACAGGCCGATCACTATGCAGAGGCTAAGTACCCGGACCATTCCATTCTTTCCCATAAAAAGGAACAAAGAAGATAGCAACGGAGCTGATGATCTTTGGTGATTCTGTTAAAAGCGGCAGAGTGGGTCACTCACCTTCTGCTTTGCGATGTGTGCGCTGGTGTCTGGTGAGATGGCTGGATTGGGTAAAACGCTTATTGCA
>NZ_SMME01000157.1 GCF_009711465.1 Parendozoicomonas verongulae
GAGGAGAACCCGAGAAAGCGGCGCGTCACGCAGCTTGCCCCCATGCTACCGACCTGTCTTCCCCTCTCCAAAAAATCACGTATCTGCTCTCCCCCGCAGAACTCACTTTATTGCATTCAAAATGATGCTGACCGGCAGGCAGTACTTGCTCTGTATCGGGATCATCAATCCTCTCAGGGTGAGGTCATTTGCCTGCGCTCGCCTCAGGATCTGGAGCATAACGGCCTGATACGTCAGGTGACCTGCACGGGATCTGGCCAGCTTAAAGTAAATACCGGCCGAATATACTCCGATACCCCTCTG
>NZ_SMME01000201.1 GCF_009711465.1 Parendozoicomonas verongulae
GAAGAGGCCGCCATTACTGGCAGGCGCCTCTTCGCAGGCAAAGCGATTCAAGTAGGCATACGCCTTATACCTCCAGTACACATGGTTCTGGATATCCAGAGCGTACAGGTCACTCTGAGAAGCGCCAACTTTCACAACGGCATTCCCAGTACTATCCGACTTACTCTCGTGTACAGGTATACCCCGATATAGATCATGGCTTCAGTCTTTTGAAAACCAACCCTCAGAGAGCATTAGAGGAGGCCGGGACGCTATTAAAAAAGTATGAGGGAGACTCTCAGCAATATGCTCGTGTCGTGCAATTAAAAACCAGATGTTTGTTTCTTCTTAGAAATTTTGATGGGTGTATCGGGTACGTCAA
>NZ_SMME01000385.1:0-103 GCF_009711465.1 Parendozoicomonas verongulae
GACTTTGACGGGTGCAACCAGTCTTTCATCACATCCGGCGATCTCACCAGGCACAAACACATCCACACAGGGAACAGCCCCTTTGTCTGTGACTTTGACGGGT
>NZ_SMME01000385.1:392-705 GCF_009711465.1 Parendozoicomonas verongulae
AATGAGTAACTCGGTCTGTCTCTTTCACAACCATATTCTGAGCGTCGTAAGCACCTGCATCACAAGGCTACGTTGCTATCTTTTCTGTTCTTTTTAGAGGAAAGATGGGAATGATCTTCAGGCTGAACTTTTTTGTCACCACTCTCTGCATAGTGATCGGCCTGTCTTCATCTGACACTTTTGCAGTAAAAGTCAAAAGTCAACCAATCCGCTCTATTCAATCACAATCACTTGATGTGATCTCTACGGGCAGCATTGCTATACAAACTACAGACAGCACACGTATCCATCCCCATAAAGCAACATCCTGTGT
>NZ_SMME01000572.1:0-639 GCF_009711465.1 Parendozoicomonas verongulae
AGACAGTTATTGGCTCATATGACTGCATAACTGGGTACTTAACCTTCAAACAGCGCTGTTTGTGCTCCTGACTCATTTTGAACCTTTGTTCCCTCACCACCATCCATAAGTACCCGGACCATTGCTTTACGAACACTCCCAGATATAACTGCTATTAGGCTTATTTAAAGTATGGATATAACGCCAAACTACGGGAAAGGCAGCCAATCCCGACAGACGCATCCTCCTTTCAGACCAAGCTATTCAAGTGGGCCTAAGCTTTATGTCCACAGAAAACAAGGTTCTCCAGCCTCAGGAAGTGCTAATAACTCTGAACGCCGTCAACTTCCACAACGGTGTTCCCAGCACTACCCGGCTCAATCTCATGTAAAGACATATCCCGACATAGATAATGCCTTCACTCTTTTGAAAACCAACCCCAAAAGCGCATTAGATGAGGCCGAGACACTGTTTAAAAAATACGAGGGAGACTCACAACGATATGCTCGGGTTGTGCAATTAAAAGCCAGATCTTTGTTTCTTCTTGAAAATTTTAAGGGGTGTATTGAGTACGTCGAATCTCTTTCCAGAGGGTTGCAAAATAATAAAGGAGTGATGATGGCAAAAGGGAGAGCTTTACAGGCAAGAGGCCATTTAATG
>NZ_SMME01000572.1:649-1540 GCF_009711465.1 Parendozoicomonas verongulae
TTGGGCAGATTACTTCAGGTTATGGGTGGCACGGACAATCTGAAAATGGCCCTGAACATCTTTACCCGGCTGCGCACCCGAGCGGCCGAGGGGCAGACAAACACCCCCTGTGATGACAAGGAGATTGAACTGGCTCTGGGCAGGCATCTCCAGCTCATGGGATGTCCAGACAATCTGAAAGTGGCTCTGGATATTTTTATCCGACTGCGCACTCAGGCGGCCGGGGGGCAGGCGAATACTCCCTGTAAAAACAGGGAGATTGAGTTAACACTGGGCAGGCATCTTCAGGCCATGGGAGGCACAGACAACCTGAAAGCAGCCCTGGACATCTTTACCCGGTTGCGTACCCGGGCAGCCGGGGGACAGGCGAACATCCCTTGCGAGGACAGGGAGATCGAAATGAGTCTTGGCAGATTGCTTCAGATCATTGGTGGGAAGGATAACCTGAAGGCGTCCTGGGACATCTTTACCCGGCTACGTACCCGGGCGGCTGGAGGACAGGCGAATATCCCTTGCGAGGACAAGGAGATCGAACTGGCTTTGGGCAGGCTGCTTGAGATCATGGGCAACCTGAAAGCATCAGAGGAGATCTACACCCGGCTACGTACCCGGGCGGCCAGGGGGCAGCCGAATACCCCCTGTGATGACAAGGATATCGAGATAACACTGGGCAGGCATCTTCAACTCATGGGAGATCCAGACAGTCTGAAAGCGGCCCAGGATATTTTTATCCGACTGCGCACTCAGGCGGCCGGGGGGAAGGCGGATACTCCCTGTGAAAACAAGGAGATTGAACTGGGTCTCGCATCTATTTTTATTGATACGGGAGCATGGAGGCAGTTTGATGAACTAGAACTCGATAAGCAGTTGTTTGCAGGGTTCGAAACCTGT
>NZ_SMME01000142.1 GCF_009711465.1 Parendozoicomonas verongulae
GGAAGATGTACAGGAAAAAGCACGATTCCATGCAGACCGATTATTCACTCGTATCACTACAGCCACCCACTCAGCAAACAGTGTCATCAACCAGTTTGTGAAAAAGTGGTTCAGCCAGTTTGATCTGCTGCCAGAAGACGACTCTTACTTCCTCAAGCAGCTGTCTGAAAATCTTCACATGAAAATGCCTGAGGGTGAATTCCAAGGTCATACCGGCTTCAGAGACTGGTACGCGGAGGTGCGTAAAGTCTTCAAGCCAGGTTGCGACCATCGGGTTCAGCAGGTTCAGAT
>NZ_SMME01000593.1 GCF_009711465.1 Parendozoicomonas verongulae
GGCTCTGGGCAGACTGCTTCAGGTTATGGGAGGCACGGACGATTTGAAAGCGGCTTTGGACATCTTTACCCGACTACGCACCCGGGCGGCAGGCGGGGTGGCGAACACCCCCTGTGAGGACAGGGACATCGAACTGGCTCTGGGCAGACTGTTTCAGGTTATGGGGGGCACGGACAATCTACAAGTGGCCTGGGACATCTACACCCGGCTGCGCACCCGGGCGACAGGTGGAGTGGCGGACATCCCTTCTGAGAACAAGGAGATCGAACTGGGGCTCGCATCTGTTTTCACTGATTTGGGAGCATGGAGGCAGTTTGATGGACTGCAACTCGATAAACAGTTGTTTTCAGGGTTTGAAACCTGCTTATATTTGAGCATTCGTTACTTCCAGGAACTAATGGACGTTGAGAAAGTCTTGCCCGAACATTTGTCCCTTTTGGGGAAAGCGTTCCATTGGGCTGCTCTTGCGGTTGAGGGCAGTGGAGGCACAAATGCATCCTGTCTCAGTCAACTGGCTCACTGCTTTCGCCTTTTATCGGCCTGGCCGCCAGTTAAGCTGCGAGCGTCAGGTATCGAAGAAAAAAGGGAGCACGAGTTCAAATTGAGATCGGACTTGCTCTTTGCTAAAGCCAACGATCTTGCACCCCATCGACAAGAACAGAAGAAAGATGAACGCTGGAGGCTAAAGGAACGACAATTCCTGGCACATATGACTGCGTAACCTTCAAACAGCCCTGTTTGTGACCCTGACGCATTTTGAACCTTTGTTCCTGCACCATCATCCATACAGCATCAATGGTGAACGAACAACCCCTGACATAACGGCTTTAAAGGTTTATTCAGAGTATGAACTTACCTCCATACTATGGTAAAGGCTATCACTACCGACAGGCGCTTCCTCCTCGCAGACAAGGCAATTCAAGCAGGTATACGCCTTATACCTTCAGTACACATGTTTCTCGATATCCAGAGCGTACAGGTCACTCTGAACATCGCCAACTTTCACAATATCGTACTCAGCACTTCCCGGCTCACTTTCGTGTACAGACATGTCACGACATAAATGATGGCTTCCATTTTCTGAAAACCAACCCCAAAAGAGCATTGGATGTGGCCGAGACACTATTAAAAAAATATGGGGGAGACTCACAGCAATATGCTCGTGTTGCACAATTAAAAGCCAGATCTTTGTTTCTTCTTGGTGATTTTGATGGGTGTATTGGGTTCATCAGTTCTCTTTCAGAGGATTTGCGAAATGACAAGGGAGTGATAATGGCAAAAGGCAGAGCTTTGCAAGCGAAAGGCCATTTAAAGGAAGCTCTACCACTTTTTCAACAACTTTATGCACAATACTCAGCCTCCCTCAATGATGAAAAAAAACATGGGGTGGCCCTGGGCAGACTACTCCAGGCCATGGGGGGCACGGGCAACCTGAGCGCAGCTCTGGACATCTTTATCCGGTTGCGCACCCGTGCGGCTGGGGGGCAGGCGAATACACCCTGTGATGATAAGGATATCGAACTGGCTCTGGGGCGACACTTCCAGATTATGGGGGGGACGGACGGCCTGAGAGCGGCCCTGGATATCTTTATCCAGTTACGTACCCGGGCGGCCAAAGGGCAGGCGAACACCCCTTGCAATGACAAGGAGATCGAACTGGCTCTGGGCAGGCTCCTCGAGGCTATGGGAGGTACAGACAACCAGAGAGCAGCCCGGAACATCTTTACCCAGCTGCGCACCCGAGCGGCCGGGGGGCA
>NZ_SMME01000677.1 GCF_009711465.1 Parendozoicomonas verongulae
ACAACGACAGAAACAGGGGCAGAGGCAGATTCGCCCAGGCAGCCAGATCCCGACATAGAAATAGATGAAGGTTTCCGCCTTCTGGAAACCAACCCTCAAAGAGCATTAACGGCAGCAGCGGCGTTATTAGCAAAACACATAGAAGACCCGCGTCACTATGCCCGTGTTGTGGAATTAAAAGCCCAGGCTTTATTTCTTCTTAAGGATTTTGATGGATGCATCAGATACATCGATTCTCTTCCACAGAGTTTGCAATATATCCAAGAGGTGCTGTTGGCAAAAGCCCGGGCTTTACAGGCTCTTTATGAAAGGCACTCAGCATCTTTTAATGATAAAAAAACCAATGGACTGGCTCTGGCCAGACATATCCTGTCCATTGGCCTCATAAATAATGCGGAAATAGCTTTGGATATCTATACCCAGCTGCGCACCCAGGCGGCCGGAGGAATGGAAGACACACCCTGTGATGACAAGGACATCGAACTGGCTCTGGCTCACCTTTTCCAATTCATGGGCGGTGCGGATAACCAGAGAAAAGCTCTGAACATCTACACCCGGCTGCACGCCAATGGGGCTGAAGAGCTGGAGGCTACCGTTGTAGTTATGAGGGCTTATCTGCTCCGGGAGGCACCTTAAACCTCGGTACACAGCTCTCCAGACCCAGGGGCAAGGTGACAGTTCGCAGTCGGTTGTGAATAGAATGACGTAAAGCTCTGCTTCATTGAAACAGAGCGTTACGCCTTACAAAAGCCCCTCTTACAAACCAAGCTTCTCCTGAATAAAGCGGTGCACTTCAGCTTTATCATCTGACAAAACTGTGTACAGCTCTGGACGCTCATGGAGGTCAGCTAACCACAAGGGCAACTCTGGTTCACTCAGGCCTGCACGCACAACAGATTCTGGAAATTTCACAGGATGAGCTGTAGCCAACGTGACTATTGGAACGGATTTATCAGAATGACAGACTCTGGCAGCTTTAACACCAATAGCTGTATGAGGATCAAGCAGATAGCCACTGCATTCATCCGACACCTGTTTTATAGTAGAGACAACCTCTTCATCGGAGGAGCGGTTACTGGTAAATAACTGCTTTACAGCCTGCCAGCGGGCTTCATCCACGGAGATAGAGCCGGTTTCATCAAACGCCTTCATCACGGCTGCCAGTTGCTGACCATCACGGTCATGAACGTCAAACAGTAGCCGCTCAAAATTGCTGGACACCATAATATCCATACTGGGAGACAGGGTAGGCGCCAGCTGTTCCTTAGCGTAACTGTTATCAGCAAAGAAGCGGTGGAGAATATCATTGCGGTTAGTAGCCACAATCAGCTGTTTGATGGGCAAGCCCATTTTCCGGGCGATATAGCCTGCGAAAATATCACCAAAGTTGCCAGTCGGTACCGAGAAAGAAACCTCTTTCTCCGGCGCTCCCAGAGAAAGAGCAGCATGAAAGTAATACACCACCTGAGCCATGATGCGCGCCCAGTTAATGGAATTTACCGCCACCAGCCGACGCTCCCCCTTAAGAAAACTCTGGTCGGCAAAGCTGGCTTTCACTAGCGCCTGACAATCATCAAAAGTGCCTTCCACAGCAATATTGTGTACATTATCTGCCAGCACCGTAGTCATCTGACGGCGTTGCACTTCTGATACCCGCTTATGTGGGTGCATGATAAAGATATCCACATGCTCACAGGCACGACACCCTTCAATAGCCGCAGAGCCGGTGTCACCGGATGTGGCACCGAGAATCACCGCCTTTTCACCGCGACGTTCCAGTGCTTCATCCAGCAAACGCCCCAGCAACTGCAGGGCGAAATCCTTAAACGCCAGTGTCGGACCATGGAACAGCTCCATCACCCACTCATTGGTATCCAGCTGAGTGAGAGGGGCAACAGCCTTGTGGCGGAATACCTTGTAAGTGTCGTGCACAATGACCTGGAGCTTTTCCTCTTCCAGAAAATCAGCGACAAACGGACGCATAATCTCAACGGCCAGATCCGGATAATCCAGCTCCACCAGCTGACTCACCTCTTCTGCCGAAAAGTGAGGCAGAGATTCCGGAATATACAGGCCGCCATCACTGGCCAGACCTGCAAGCATCACATCTTCAAAACCAAGTGCAGGGGCCTGCCCGCGGGTACTGATATATTTCATTATTATTCCCGTTAAACCTTGAACGCCTACAAATGTTCCACACGAATATGGGCGACTGAACCGATAATGTCATCCAGCGCCTCAATCTCTTTCAAAGCTGCACTGAGAAGGCTTTCGCGAATATCGTGGGTCAGCAGAACAATATCCACCGCGCCACCACTCTCCTGCCCTTCCTTTTGCAGCAGAGCATCAATGTTAATACCATTCTGCCCGAGAATTTCTGTCACCCTCATCAGCACACCGGGACGGTCTTTTGCACTCATGCGCAAGTAGCAGGCGGCGTGGACATCAGTAATAGAAAGCACAGGCACCTCTCGTCCATCCTTCAAAGGTGCCACCGGTGGAACGGCCACCTGGGGGGTATCAATCAAACGGGCGATATCGGCGATATCCGCAACCACAGCGGAAGCCGTTGGCTCGCTGCCCGCTCCTGCGCCGTAGTAAAGGGTTTGACCAACAGCATCACCATCAATCAGCACACTGTTCATCACACCATCTACGCTGGCCAGCAAATGGCTTTCTGGAATCAGGGTGGGATGCACCCGCAGCTCTACGCCCTGTTCTGTACGGCGGGCAATCCCCAAGTGCTTGATGCGATAGCCCAGCTCCTGTGCATACTGCAAATCTTGCGGAGTGACTTTGCTGATACCTTCGGTATAGGTTTTATCAAATGCAAGAGGAGTACCAAAGGCATTGGCTGCGAGAATCACCAACTTGTGGGCGGCATCAATACCTTCCACATCAAAGGTGGGGTCGGCCTCTGCGTAGCCTAAATCCTGAGCCTGCTTGAGTACGTCTGCAAACGGGCTGCCTTTGTCTTTCATTTCGGTAAGAATAAAATTACCAGTACCGTTGATAATACCTGCCAGCCAATTGATGCGATTGCCCACCAGACCTTCCCGCAGAGCTTTAATCGCTGGGATACCGCCAGCCACACCTGCCTCATAAGCGACAACGACATTCTTTTCTCTGGCGGCTGAAAAAATTTCATTGCCATGTTCAGCTATCAGAGCCTTGTTGGCCGTTACCACGTGCTTGCCATTTTTAATGGCTGTGAGAACAAGCTTTTTGGCAACGTCATAACCGCCAATCAGCTCAACCAGGATGTCGATCTCGGGGTTATTGGCCACCTCAAAAATATCGGGTGTAACAGGGATATCAGCAGTATCGCAGGAAGGGTTGGGGCGACGGGCTGCAATCTGGGCAACCTGAATGTTACGGCCGGTGCGGCTGGAAAGAATGTCTGCATTACGGCGCAGTACATTCACTGTACCACTGCCAACAGTTCCCAGACCACATACTCCCACTTTCACAGGTTTCAAGCTGGCACCCCTCGTTTGCATCATCATTTTATTATTGCCTGACAGTTGCCTTCTAAGCCGTGCACTGTCAATGGTGTCAGATTATAGCGCCGGTCACAGTGCCACGATAGCCTGCATACACAGGATACAACGCCATAAAAAGCAAAAAAGCCTGCAAATAACTTTGCAGGCTTTACCCGATGTGTGACTTTCCATGTCTAAAG
>NZ_SMME01000178.1 GCF_009711465.1 Parendozoicomonas verongulae
TTCATCAAGAACCAGTGTGATGTATTCATCCCCCACTGGCTGTGTTTCAGCCCATTGCAGCAACGTCTGACTGAGACGCTCCATATGCCTGTCACCGGCTCCGGGGCCTTCTTTCCATACCCACCGTTGCACAAGTTCCCGCTCATCGGTTGAGGGACCCAGTGAGGCCACAAAAACAGGCCCTGACTGTCTGGCCACTTCGGCCGCACTGTAGCTTTTTCCTGTCGCAGTATCTCCCTGGATAAAGATAACCGGAGAGTTAGCCAACCTTTCTTTTAAGCGCCTAAGACGGCGCTGCTCCTTGTTGGACTGGTTGATTCTGCTGTGT
>NZ_SMME01000040.1 GCF_009711465.1 Parendozoicomonas verongulae
GCCGCCCGGGTGCGCAGCTGGGTAAAGATGATCAATGCCTTTCTCAGGTTTTCTGTACCCCCCATGGCTTGGAGAAGTCTGCCCAAAGCCAGTTCTATCTCCTTGTTCTCACAGGGAGTATTCGCCTTCCCCCCGGTTGCCCGGGTACGCAGCCGGGTAAGAATATCCAGAGCCATTTTCAGATTATCCGCCCCCCCCATGATCTGGAGATGTCTG
>NZ_SMME01000291.1 GCF_009711465.1 Parendozoicomonas verongulae
CAGGAAGCATGGTGTTCCATTACAGGCAATCCGTGCTGCTGCTGAAAGCGCCCGTGACATGTTCAATCAGAAATACCCCTTCACCTGCAAGCGTTTCCAGACCGATGGGCGCAGCGTATTCGCCATGGTCGACGATGAAGGAAATGAAAACCTGATTGATCTTGTCAGAAAGCAGCAGGTTTTCAAAAAGATAATCAAACCTTCACTCTATTCCGGCATTGAATACGACAGCAATAACAACAGTGCGTTGCGCTGGTATCCACTCGTCAAGAACAGGAGCATCGTACTCGACCCACAGTTCTCCTTTGGTCGCCCGATTGTGGCTGATGCAGGCATTGCCACTGAGGTTCTTCATCAAAGCTGGCTTGCCGAAGATGAAGACACCAGACTGGTGGCCGGGCTTTATGAAATTGATCCTGCTGCAGTCAAAGCCGCAGTAATGTTTGAGCAAAGGATTGCCACACGTGAAGTACCTCATTGATAACAACCTTCCCCCTCAAC
>NZ_SMME01000762.1:0-110 GCF_009711465.1 Parendozoicomonas verongulae
TTGTCTGTGACTTTGATGGGTGCAACAAGCGTTTTGTCCAATCCGGCAACCTTGCCAGGCACAAACGCATCCACACAGATGACAGGCCCTTTGTCTGTGATCAGGACGGA
>NZ_SMME01000762.1:476-638 GCF_009711465.1 Parendozoicomonas verongulae
ATTATTCCGTTACGGCCATTAGATGTCATATCGACAGGTAACATTGCTATATACCCTGCGGACAGCACACATATTCATCCCCATAAAACAACGTCCTGCGTCATAGCCCGAGCAACCGAACATCACTTCGTAAATTGCCGGGGGAAACAACAAAAAACCGGA
>NZ_SMME01000762.1:703-853 GCF_009711465.1 Parendozoicomonas verongulae
GCAACATCCTGCACCATAGACAGAACAACCGAACACCACATCGTGCATTGTCAGGGGGAAAAACAAAAAACCGGATTAACTCTCACCTCCATGCCAGCACTGCATTTGAACTTTGAAACAGGTGCTACAACATGGATCCGGGATAAGGCA
>NZ_SMME01000762.1:863-1205 GCF_009711465.1 Parendozoicomonas verongulae
CGGTGAGGAAACTCCCCCTCACATTCACTGCCTCCCCGTTCCTTCAGGAGGCCTGTATCCTTCCCGGTCTCCGGATTTCAATAGCTGGGTGCGTAGGCCTGAGGAAGCCCACACAGGGAACGGGCCCTTTGTCTGTGACCAGAATGGGTGCAACAAGCGTTTTACCCAATCCGGTAATCTCATCAGGCACAAACGTATCCACACAGGAGAAAGGCTCTTTGTTTGTGAACAGGACGGGTGCAGCAAGTCTTTTGCCTCAGCCAGCGATCTTACCAGGCATAAACGCACCCACACAGGGAAGCGGCCCTTTGTCTGTGATCAGGAAGGGTGCAGCAAGCGTTT
>NZ_SMME01000762.1:1215-1504 GCF_009711465.1 Parendozoicomonas verongulae
GTAAGGAAGCTCTCCCTTATATCCACTGCTCCCCCCTTCCTTCGCGAGGCCTGTTTTCTTCCCAGTTTCTGCACTTAAATACTTGGTTAAGTGAGTATTACAGAGGGCTTCAGGCTCGAAATGTAAATAATATACCTGCGGATTTCTATGGTATGTACACGCTAAAAGTTCACACGGGGAACAAACCCTTTGCCTGTGACTTTGACCAGTGCAACAAGCGTTTTGCCAAATCCAGTACTCTCACCAGGCATAAACGCGTCCACACAGGAGAGAGGCCCTTTGTCTGTGA
>NZ_SMME01000762.1:1514-1600 GCF_009711465.1 Parendozoicomonas verongulae
CACAAAGCATTTGCCTCATCCGGCCATCTCAACAGGCATAAACGCACCCATACAGAAGACAAGCCCTTTGTCTGTGATCAGGACGG
>NZ_SMME01000762.1:1610-1760 GCF_009711465.1 Parendozoicomonas verongulae
TCCTGCTTCCTTCCCGGTTTCCTCATTTAAGTACTAAGGTACGAGAGCATTACAAAGAGCTTCAGGTTCAAAATGACGGTGACAGACCTGCGGATTTCTATGGTATGTGCGGGCTAAGAGCCCACACAGGGAACAGGCCCTTTGTCTGTG
>NZ_SMME01000762.1:1770-2331 GCF_009711465.1 Parendozoicomonas verongulae
TGTTACCGTAGAAGAAATCAAAAAAACCAAGTCACACTCACGTGGTCAACGGAAGTGCAACATCCGGCAGTTGAAACGGGTGCCACAACATCGGTTGGGAATCCATCTACCGTTTGCTTCATTTCCAGTCATAATGAAACTCCTGACATCTTATGTACTCATTCTTCACCTCTGGATATTCTATTCCCGGAGTTGTCGAACTTAGAGCAGGATGAAACTCTACTTTCAGAGTTGTCGGACTTATTGCAGGATGATGCATTTCAGAGTGTTCTTTGCGACAGTGCAGGGGAATTTACACCTGATACAGATAGCACTCTTAATGAAGTGAGTCAGATTCAGCCTGACAACGATCAGCTGCCCAGGAATATCTCCGGGATGGCTTGTGATCAGGACAGAGGCCACGAAACGTTTACAACATCCGGTCATATGACCAGACACAAGCGCACCCACACAAGGGACAGACTCTTTGTCTGTGACTTTGACGGTTGCAACAAAGCGTATATCGCATCAGGTGAACTTACCAAACACAAGCGCACCCACACAAGGGACAGGCCCTTTGTC
>NZ_SMME01000762.1:2341-2700 GCF_009711465.1 Parendozoicomonas verongulae
ATGGCATGTGTAACAAGCGTTTTGTCCAAGCCAGTCATCTCACCACCCATAAACGCGTCCACACAGGGGACAGACCGTTTGTCTGTGACCTTGACGGATGCAACAAGTCTTTCACCTCATCCCACCTCACCAGGCACAAACGCACCCACACAAGGGAGAAATCTTACCAGGCACAAACGCGCCCACACAGGGGACAGGCCCTTTGTCTGTGATCAGGACGGATGCAACAAAACGTTTACTACATCCAGTAATCTCAACGACCACAAGCGCACTCACACAGGGGACAGGCGCTTTGTCTGTGACCTGGATGGATGCAACAAAGCGTTTATTACATCCAGCAATCTCACCGCCCACAAGCG
>NZ_SMME01000762.1:2710-3641 GCF_009711465.1 Parendozoicomonas verongulae
TTTCACCTTCCTTTCTAGACACTTTATTCCCTGAGTTGTCGGGCTTGAAGCAGGATGACACCCTACTTTCAGAGCTATCGGATTTATTGCAGGATGATGTATTTCAGGGTGTTCTTTGCGCCAGTGAAGAAGAGTGTGCACTCGATATAGGCGGCACTCTTACTGAAGTGAATCAGATTCAGTCTGACAGTGATCAGCAGCCCACGAATATCTCCGGGATGAACACGCTAAGAGCCCACACAGGGTACAGGCGCACCCACAAAAGACGCAGGCTCTTTGTCTGTGACTTTGACGGGTGCAACCATCTTTTACTGCATCCGGTCCATCTCACTATTCACAAGCGCATCCACACAGGGGAGAGGCCCTTTGCCTGTGATCTGGACGGGTGCAACAAAGCGTTGACCACATCTGTGATCATGACGGATGCAGCAAGTCTTTCATTAAATCCGGCGATCTCATCAGGCACAAACGCATCCACACAGGGGACAGACCCCCTTAGTCTGTGACTTTGACGGATGCAACAGGCGTTTTATCCAACCCCATCATCTCACCGTCCACAAACGCATCCACACAGGGGGCAAGCCCTTTGTCTGTGTCTTTGACGGGTGCAACAAACGTTTTTCCCAATCCAGTAATCTCAACAGGCACAAACGCACCCACACAGGGGACAGGCCCTTTATCTGTGACCAGAAGGGGTGCAACCGGTCTTTCACCCAAGCCGGTGCACTCAGCACCCACAAACGCACCCACACAGGAGAAAGGCCCTTTGTCTGTGATCAGGACGGGTGCAACGGTCTTTAATCCAATCCAGTCATCTCATCGATCACAAATGCACCCATACAGGGGACAAGGCTTTTCTCTGTGATCAGGACGCCTGCAACAAGCGTTTTTCCCAAGCCAGTCATCTCATTGCCCACAAACGCATCCACAC
>NZ_SMME01000762.1:3651-4038 GCF_009711465.1 Parendozoicomonas verongulae
TACAAAGCGTTTACCTCAGCCGACAATCTCACTAATCACAAGCGTACCCACACAGGGGAAAAGCCCTATGTCTGTAACCGGTGTAACCACTCTTTCACCCAATCCAGTCACCTCATCGTCCACAAGCGCACCCATACAGGGGAAAGGCCCTATGTCTGTGACCGGTGCAACCAGTCTTTCACCCAATCCACTCATCTCACCAAACATAAGCAAACCCTGCATGGCAGGAAAGCTGAATGACCGTCCTGTCCCTTTCAAAACCATACCTTGATTTCAGTTCCAGAGCCTCACTCAGGTCAGGAGATACCCACCCCATCCAGATATGCACGACTGGCGACGTACGCCATCAAAGCTCGTCAGCTACGTTGCTATCTTCTTTGCTCTTTT
>NZ_SMME01000762.1:4326-4777 GCF_009711465.1 Parendozoicomonas verongulae
TTGTGATCTCTACAGGTAACATTGCTATACAAACTTCGGACAGCAAACATATCCACCCCCATAAAACAACATCCTGCGCCATAGACAGGGCAACCGAACCCTGCATCGTGCATTGCCGGGGGAAAAAACAACAAACCGGATTAACTCTCACCGCCTCACCGCCTGCACAGCATCTGGCCGTTGAAACAGGTGCCACACATGGATCCGGGATAAGGCAAACATGTGTCATGTGTCTTCAGGTGAGGACGATATCCCTTATATCCACTGCTCCCTCCTTCCTTCGAGAGACCTTCTTCCTTCCCGGTTTCCGCACTTAAATGCCTGGATACGCGAGTATTACAGAGAGCTTCAGGTTCGAACTGATGATGAAATGCCTGCGGATTCCTATGATATGTACACGTTAAAAGTTCACACAGGGCGCAGGCCCTTTATCTGTGACTTTGGCGGGTGC
>NZ_SMME01000762.1:4787-4936 GCF_009711465.1 Parendozoicomonas verongulae
CGACTTTGACGGGTGTAACAAGCATTTTGCCCAATCCGGCGATCTCTCCAAGCACAGACGCATTCACACAGGAGAGAGGCCCTTTTTCTGTAACTTTGATGGGTGCGGTAAGTGTTTTACCCAATCCAGTAATCTCACCAGGCACAAAC
>NZ_SMME01000762.1:4946-5021 GCF_009711465.1 Parendozoicomonas verongulae
GGTTCCCCCTCGCATCCACTGCTCCCCCCTTCCTTCGGGAGACCTGCTTCCTTCCCGGCTTCCGCATTTCAATAC
>NZ_SMME01000762.1:5031-5304 GCF_009711465.1 Parendozoicomonas verongulae
CTTCAACCAATCCGGTACACTCACCATCCACAAGCGCACCCATACAGGAAACAGGCCCTATGTCTGTGACCAGGACGGATGCAACCGATCTTTCATCCAATTCAGTCATCTCACCGCCCACAAGCGTACCCACACAAGAAACAAGCCTTTTGTCTGTGACTTTGGCAGGTGCAACAAGGCTTTCGCCTCATCCGGCAATCTCACCAAACACACGCGAATCCACACAGGGGAGAGGCCCTTTTCCTGTGATCATGACGGGTGCCACAAAGCATT
>NZ_SMME01000762.1:5314-5942 GCF_009711465.1 Parendozoicomonas verongulae
GCACAGACCTTTTGCCTGTGACTTTGGTGGGTGCAACAAGGCTTTCACCTCATCCGGCGATCTCACCAGGCACAGGCGCATCCACACAGGGGACAGGCCCTACGTCTGTGACCAGGACGGATGCCACAAAGCGTCAACACATCCGGTAATCTCATCAGGCACAAAAGCATCCACACAGGGGACAGGCCCTTTGTCTCGACTTTGACGGGTGCAGCAAGTCTTTCACCTGATCAGAACGGGTGCAATAAAGCGTTTAACACATCCAGTCATCTCACCACCCACAAGCGCACTCACACAGGGGAAAGGCCCTTTGTCTGTGACCAGGATGGGTGCAACCAGGCATTCACTACATCCGGTAATCTCACCGCCCACAAACGCATCCACACTGGGGGTAAGTCCTTTGTCTGTGACTTTGACGGATGCGACAAGCGTTTTACCCAATTATTTCATCTCACCAGACACAAGCTCATCCACACAGGGGACAGGCCCTTTGTCTGCGACTTTGACGGGTGCAGCAAGTCTTTCACCTGATAAGGACGGATGCCACAAAACGTTTACCTCATCCGGTGATCTCACCAGACACAGGCGCATCCACACTGGGGAAAGGCCCTTTGTCTGTGACCAGAAC
>NZ_SMME01000762.1:5952-6462 GCF_009711465.1 Parendozoicomonas verongulae
AATCAGCGGACCACAGATATCTCCGGGATGCACACGCTAAGAGTGGATGTTAAAAAAAAACCTGTGAAGGCCTGTGACCAGAACAGAGGTAACCAGTTTTTCTTCCAATCCGGTCGTCTCACCGCTCACAGGCGCATCCACACAGGGGACAGGCCCTATGTCGACTTTGACGGATGCAACCGGTCTTTCACCGAATCCTGTGACTCACCAGGCACCAGCGCAGTCCGGCAATCTCACCGCCCACAAGCGCATCCACAGGTCATCTCACCACCCACAAGCGTACCCATCACCTCACCAGGCACAAACGCACCCACACAAGGGAGAAATCTTACCAGGCACAAACGCGCCCACACAGGGGACAGGCCCTTTGTCTGTGATCTGAATGGGTGTAAAAAGCGTTTTTCTCAACTAGCTCATCTCACCACCCATAAACGCACCCATACAGGGGACAGACCTTTTGTCTGTGACCTGAACGGGTGCAAAAAGCGTTTTTCTCAACTAGCTCATCTC
>NZ_SMME01000762.1:6472-7320 GCF_009711465.1 Parendozoicomonas verongulae
CCATACAAGGGAGAAATCCGTTGCCTGTGACTTTGACGGATGTAGCAGGTCTTTCAGCACCTCCTATCATCTCACCAGACACAAGCGTACCTTACACAATAGGAAATATGAGTGACCCGGCCTGTGTCTTTCACAACCCAGAGACAGACGATCAGTGCTGTAAACACGAGCGTCACAAAAGGTTGCCAGCTACGTTGCTATCTTCATTCTTTTTATGGGAAGGGAAAGGAAAGGAAGGATAGGAATGGTCTTCAGGCTGAACTTTGTTATCACCAGTCTCTGCATAGCGATCGGCCTGTCTTCATCTGACACCTTTGCAGTAAAAGTCAAAAGTCAGCCAATCCGCTCTATTCAATCACAACCACTTGATGTTATTTCTACAGGCGATATTGTTATAAAAACTGCAGACAGCACACATATCCATCCCCATAAGGCAACATCTTGCGTCATAGACAGAACAACCGAACACCGCCTCGTGCATTGCGGGGGGGGAGAACAAAAAACCGGATTAACTCTCACCGCCTCAATACCCACAAGATCTGGATCTGACAGTTGGAACGGATGCCACAACATGGATCCGGGATAAGGCAAACATGTGTCAGGTATCTTCGAGTGAGGAAGATCTCCCTCTCATCCACTGCTCCCCCCTTCCGTCGAGAGACCTGCTGCCTTCCCGGTTTCTGCATTTCAATACCTGGGGATATAAGCATTACAGAGAGCTTCAGGTTCGAACCGGCGATGGTATGCATGCGGGTTTCTATGGTAGGTACACACTAAAAGTCCATACAAGGGACAAGTCCTTTGTTTGTAACTTTAACGGGTGCAACAAGCATTTTACCCAATCCGCT
>NZ_SMME01000762.1:7330-7639 GCF_009711465.1 Parendozoicomonas verongulae
GTCCTATTCTCAGACTCAGAATTTTCGGGCCTGGAGCCGAATGACGCTCCACTTTCAGAGTTATCAGATTCGTGGCCGTATGAAGTATGTCTGCGTGTTATTTGCGCCACTGAAGAGGGGGGGGCACTCGATATAGATGGCTCCCTTGCTGAATTGAGTCAGATTCAGCCTGACAGCGATCAGCTGTCCACGAGCATCTCCGGAGTGCACACGCAAAGATCTGATGAAAAACAATATCCCGTGAGGGCTTGTGACCAGAGCAGGCGCCGCAAAGCTACCGCATCCAGTCATCTCATCGCCCACAAACGC
>NZ_SMME01000762.1:7649-7920 GCF_009711465.1 Parendozoicomonas verongulae
GGACAACCGAACAGCACCTCGTACACTGCCAGGGGAAAAAGCAACAAACCGGATTAACACTCACCGCCTCACCGCCAGCACAACATCTGGACGTTGAAACAGGTGCTACAACATTGGTCTGGGATAAGGCAAACATTTGTTATGTGTCCCCAGGAGAGGGGGGGCTCCCTCATATCCACTGCTCTCCCCTTCCTTCAGAGAGCCTGTTCCCTTCCCAGTTTCCCTATTTAAATACCCGGGCACGTAAGCATTACAGAGAGCTTCAGGTTCG
>NZ_SMME01000762.1:7930-8081 GCF_009711465.1 Parendozoicomonas verongulae
GAACATGTGTCATGTGTCTCCGAGTGAAGAAGCTGCTCCTCACATCCACTGTGCTCCCCTTCCTTCGGGAAACCTGTCTTCTTCCCGGTTTCCGCATCTCAATGCCTGGTTACGTGAGCACTACAGAGAGCTTCAGGTTCGAACTGACGAC
>NZ_SMME01000762.1:8164-8257 GCF_009711465.1 Parendozoicomonas verongulae
CGTCTGTGACTTTGACGAGTGCAACAAGCGTTTCACCCAATCCGGTAGTCTTATCAAGCACAGACGCATCCACACAGGAGACAAGCCCTTTGT
>NZ_SMME01000762.1:8379-8452 GCF_009711465.1 Parendozoicomonas verongulae
ACGTCTGTGATCAGGATGGGTGCGACTGGTCTTTTACCCAATTCGGCCATCTCACCGCCCACAAGCGCATCCA
>NZ_SMME01000762.1:8462-8544 GCF_009711465.1 Parendozoicomonas verongulae
TTTTTGTCTGTGACTTTGGCGTGTGTAACAAGACTTTCACCACATCCGGTAGTCTCACTAAGCACAAACGCATCCACACAGG
>NZ_SMME01000762.1:8554-8625 GCF_009711465.1 Parendozoicomonas verongulae
CATCCAGTTATCTCACTGTTCACAAACGTATCCATACAGATGACAGGCCCTTTGTCTGTGACTTTGAGGGG
>NZ_SMME01000762.1:8635-8739 GCF_009711465.1 Parendozoicomonas verongulae
TAAAGAGCTTCAGGTTCAAACTGACGGGGACAGGGCTTTTGTCTGTGACTTTGACGGGTGTAGTAAGCGTTTTGCCCAGTCCAGTGCACTCACCAGACACAAGC
>NZ_SMME01000762.1:8749-8818 GCF_009711465.1 Parendozoicomonas verongulae
CAGGACGGATGCAACAAGTCTTTCATCTCATCCGGCCACCTCACCAAGCATAAACGCATCCACACAGGG
>NZ_SMME01000762.1:9107-9298 GCF_009711465.1 Parendozoicomonas verongulae
CAATCTCGTCAGGCACAAACGCACACATCGCAATGTAAGAAGGGAGTGACCCAGTCTGTCCCTTTCACAGCCATACTCTGATAGTGCACGGACTATATGGTGAAAAAGTCAGGAGATACTCAACCTATTCAGCAACACACAACCAGCGCCGTAAACACTAACATTACAAGAGGCCGCCAGTTACGTTGCTA
>NZ_SMME01000762.1:9308-10517 GCF_009711465.1 Parendozoicomonas verongulae
TACATCTGGCAGTTTCATCAAACACAAACGCACCCACACAGGAGACAGGCCCTACGTCCGACTTTGACGGGTGCAGCAAGTCTTTCACCTAATCAGGACGGATGCAACAAGTCTTTCACTACATCCAGTCATCTCACCACCCACAAACGCATCCACACTGGGGGTAAGTCCTTTGTCTGTGACTTTGACGGATGCGACAAGCGTTTTACCCAATTATTTCATCTCACCAGACACAAGCTCATCCACACAGGGGACAGGCCCTTTGTCTGCGACTTTGACGGGTGCAGCAAGTCTTTCACCTGGCCAGGACGGATGCCACGGGTCGTTCACTACATCCAGTCATCTCACCAAGCACAAACACACACAAGGCTTTCAACCAATCCGGTGCACTCATCAGACACAAGCGCATCCACACAGAGGACAGGCCTTTTGTCTGTGACTTCGATGGATGCAACCAGTCTTTTATCCAATCCAGTACACTCACCTCCCACAAACGCATCCATACAGGAGACATACCCTTTGCCTGTGACCAGTACGGATGCAACAAGTCTTTTACCACATCAGGTCATCTCACTACTCATAAACGCATTCACACAGGGGACAGGCCCTAGTCTGTGACTTTGACGGATGCAACAGGCGTTTTATCCAACCCCATCATCTCACCGTCCACAAACGCATCCACACAGGGAACAGGCCCCCTTTATCTGTGACTTTGACGGGTGCAACAAAACGTTCAACACATCCGGTAATCTCATCAGGCACAAAAGCATCCACACAGGGGACAGGCCCTTTGTCTCGACTTTGACGGGTGCAGCAAGTCTTTCACCTGATCAGGATGGGTGCAACCAGGCATTCACTACATCCGGTAATCTCACCGCCCACAAACGCATCCACACTGGGGGTAAGTCCTTTGTCTGTGACTTTGACGGATGCGACAAGCGTTTTACCCAATTATTTCATCTCACCAGACACAAGCTCATCCACACAGGGGACAGGCCCTTTGTCTGCGACTTTGACGGGTGCAGCAAGTCTTTCACCTGGCCTGGACGGATGCAACAAGCGTTTTACCCAATCCGGTAATCTCATCAGGCACAAACGCGTTCACACAGGGGAGAGGCCCTTTGTCTGTGACCATGGCGAGTGCAACAAAACGTTTATCACATCTGGAGATCTCACCGCCCACAAGCGCACTCATACAGGGGACAAGCC
>NZ_SMME01000762.1:10527-11043 GCF_009711465.1 Parendozoicomonas verongulae
AGTCTCTACAGGCAATATTGCTATACAAACTACAGACAGCACATATATCCATCCCCATAAAACAACATCCTGCGTCATAGCCAGGACAGCGAACACCACCTCGTGTATTGCCGGGGGAAAAAACAAAAAACCGGGTTAACTCTCACCGCCTCAACCTCTGCACACCATCTGGCCGTTGAAACAGGTGCCACAACATGGATCCGGGATAATACAAGCATGTGTCATGTGTCTCCAGGTGAGGAAGCTCAACCTCACATCCACTGTTCCCTTCTTCATTCACAAAATCCGATTCCGTCCCGGTTTCCGCATTTAAATACCTGGGTACGTGAGCATTACAGAGAGTTTCAGGTTCAAACTGACGATGATCGGCCTGCGGATTTCTATGATATGTACACGCTAAAAGTTCACAAAGGGGACAGACCCTTTGCCTGTGACCAGGACGGGTGCCACAAGGATTTCATCACATCCGCTCAGCTCACCAGGCATAAGCGTACCCACACAGGGGACAGGCCCTTT
>NZ_SMME01000782.1 GCF_009711465.1 Parendozoicomonas verongulae
CAACATCCTCCTTTAGGCCAGACACATCACTCTTGAGCTCAGCAATATCAGCCTTCATCTCAACATTGTCGGCCTTGAGCCTGGCTGTATCAGCCCTTAGCTCTGCGATAGCGGCCCGGTTTTCGTCCTGGTATACATCAACCTTCTTATCGAGGTTGGTAACCTTATGATCAAGCTTACCAACTATCCGTACAATATCGGTAACGGTAACCTCCAAAGCATCCTGCCTGGCTTCTAACTGGCTGACTCCTAACACGCTGACAACTCCTACGCTCGGCGAAGTGGGCTCCCCAGCATAGCAAATACTCGTAAGTGTGCCCCAGAAGCAGTTTTCTAGATTTTAGTGGCAAGTTACCACAGCAAAACAGGGGAAAGTTGCATCCTTTTCCGAGTAGTCACGCACATAATAAATAAATCAGCGTCTGATTTATTTATTTCTACAAAACTAACTTTTTCTGCCTGTAATTATCGTAAGAAGCTTCTTATATTTATTTTATTACTCATAATTTTCGGTCAGAAACGCTAAGGACTTAAGCGGGCTGGCTCATCTCCAAAAGAGCAAAACAATGAGCAGGGATGTCATTCTTCGTATCACCCAAGGGCTGGACACTTCGCAGCCTTGGTACCCAAAAGCGTTGGAGTTTGTTGGTCAGCTGAGTTGCTGGTTGCAGAAGCAGTCATCTAGCTCGGATGTGAATATCTCGAACATACAGGACAGGTTTCAAGAACAGCTTGAAAGTGAACTGGAGCAGCGCATATTTCAAGCTTCACCAGTAAGCCAAATGCCAGAAGAAACAGCTCAGTTACTGCTGAGCACCATGCTGGAAGCCTCTCAGCGACAGCTGCTGAATTTCCCACAAATCCCTGCAGCTCTTATCCTTTGCCACAATCACTCAACTCCGAGAAATGGACACTGGTTTCTACCCGGCGAAATTGCAGAACTGATGGTTGGGCTGCTGGATATGCCGGAGGGCTCATCACTATACTGCCCGTTCGATGAAAACATAACTCTTATCCCTAAAACACAGACTGGTGGACATATTGTAAACGAGATAACAGGTGACTCCTTACTCGCCCTTATCTCACACTATCTCCAGAGTGACTCTTGCGAAATCGCGTTTAGTAACCCACTCACCCACCCCACACAAACAACACCTGGCGGTTTAAAGCATTTTGATTTCAGTGCTTGTGCACCTCAGCCCAATGATCGTATTCAGGTGAGTAAATTGAATGACTTATATGGCCGTTTTCCTGAACAGCCGCTGTATGGAGATGTGGTTTATATTCGCCACCTTCTCAGCCAAACCTTAAAGCGCACGGCGGTTGTTGTATCTAACGCCATGCTCCAGAGAACCAAAGGCAAAGAGAGGGAATTCAAACGCTGGCTCTTGAAAAACGGTATGGTTAAAGCCGTGATAAAACTACCAGGACGTTCTATTCCAGGTTATCGCAACACGGCTTCATTACTTTTACTGGATAGGCAGGAAAACACATCAGATATTTTACTGTTCGATGCCAGTGCCCCCTATTTCAAAAGCTCAGGGAGAAATGGTTTATCCATCCTTAAAAATAGCGATGCCGTTATCGAATCCATTCTTGATAAAAAAACCAATGACTACTGCTGTCGAGTCCCCGTAAAGGAGATCATTGCGAATGATACCAATCTCGATGTTCTCCGTTATCTGCCGAAGAAAACGGCTCGCCAGACATCCAAAGGCAGCGAACGTCAGTTTGCCCCTCTCGAAGAACTGGTTGAGTTGATTCGCGCACAAGCTATTCCCAACAATGCTGAGCATTCTACCAACCATGTTCTTGAAGTCACCCCCGTCAATATCAACAATGCCGGGGATATTGAGCAACCAGATAAAACTGTATTCTTCGGCGTGGAGCACCACCGCAGAGTACAACTACAAAGGCTGAAACCTGGAGATATACTGCTGGCAATTAAAGGCAACACTGGTCGTTCTGGGCTAGTGCCGGAAATCTGCGGTGATAACTGGGTGGCGGGGCAGGCTTTCCAGATTCTTCGCTTAAAAACCGGCGCGCCGATAAAGGACTCCCGTATTCTATTTCAGTATCTGAACTCAACTGCAGGGAAGCACTACCTCAGCAGCATCCGATCAGGAACCGGTGTCGCCTTTCTGCAAACCCAGGATATTCGCCGAATGCCGATTCCCCTCCTTACCAGCGAAGAGCAGAATCTGGCCTTACAGTCATGGCATGAAATCCGGAAGATCCATGCCGAAATATCCTACCTGCAGGAGAAAATTTCTGTGCAGCAAAGCCGGTTATGGGAGTCCGGTTAGGGAGTTATTAGAATCCTTAAGCTCGATATTGTGCCTTGCGCATCTGGTGTCCGTACAACTCAAGCGCTTTTATAACCATTACCTGATATTTCGTCGGTAAAAAACGCTGAACCAAGTCAATAACTTTGGCATCAGTGCCCACAAGAATCCTGCTTTTGTTTTTCTTCATACCGGTGAGAATAATCTGTGCTGCTTTCTCCGGTGTTGTTTTCGCCAGCTTCTTATTGAACTCGTTTTTTTGCTGTTCCTCTGAAAGCTGCGGTCCCACCTGCTCCAGGATACGAGAACTATTTACAATATTGGTTTTGATACCGCCTGGATGAACGCAGCTCACACTTACAGAGCAACCTTCCAGCATCAACTCCATCCGCAAGCTCTCACTGAAACCACGCACAGCGAACTTTGAGGCATTATAGGCTGACTGATTTGGCATGCTGATCAGCCCAAATAAACTGGAAACATTCACAATATGTCCCCACTCGGCTTTTTTTAAATGAGGAAGAAATGCCCGGGTACCATGAGTTACTCCCCAGAAGTTAATATCCATCTGCCATTCGAAATCACAATCTGTCATAGATGCGACACAGACATTCAAGTTCACTCCAGCATTATTGATAATGACATTCACCCGTCCAAAGCGTTCGACAGTTTGATCAGCCCAGTTATAAATTTCATCTCGCTTGCTGACATCCACAATCTTGCAGGAAACGTCTCTTCCATAAGCACGACAGAGTTCCGCAGTTTCCTGCAAAGGCTTTTCTGAAATATCTGAGATGGCAACTATCGCACCTTCACGGGCACACTGAATAGCTAAAGCTCTTCCAATGCCGGAACCGGCACCTGTAATAGCGACAACAGCACTTTTTAAACTTGTTGGCATGGTATTTACAACCTGTCAAATGGAGCGTCCTTATCATTGTTCCGCTAAGATGACCCAGATTAGTCCAGAGATACAGATGTTCCCATGCCAACAGGGCAGTGCTCACAGGTCAGAGAAGCAGCCTTCTGGTCTGCTATTTTCTAAGTACCTGACCTATAAAGTTTTTAGCAGGTGTCGTGCAGTTATTACTGTGTCAGTATCAAAGCCACAAAAACAATAGAAAGCACGCAGGAAACCCGAATGATAAACCCAAGAGATGTACGCACGGTTGAAGACGCAAAAAAAATTGTTGAAGAGCGCGGCCTCACCCACGTGAAGGTTGGCCTGTTTGATAACGACGGTGTGATGCTTGGCAAATACATGAGCAAATCCAAGTTTTTCTCATCCCTGGAAAACGGTTTTGCCTTTTGCGATGTTATTCTTGGATGGGATTCCAAAGACCAGCTTTACGATAACGTAAAATACACAGGCTGGCATACCGGCTATCCCGACGCCCCCGTACGAATTCTGCCAGAGTCCTGCCGTGACATTCACACCGAACCCAACATGCTGCTGTTTATAGCGGAGTTTGATAAACAAGCCGAAGCCATCTGCCCTCGCGGCACTCTACGCAGAGTGATTGAGAAGTGCAACGAACTGGGTTTTGAACCTTTTTCAGCACTGGAATACGAGTTCTTCCTGTTTAATGAAACACCCAAATCAGTCCGGGACAAAGGCTTTCGTAACCTTGAACCTATAACGCCCGATTGGTTCGGCTACTCAATTATACGCAACTCCGTTCACTCCGAGCTCTATCACCAGATTCTGGAGATGGGCGAAGTCATGGACTTTCCCATAGAAGGCCTTCATACCGAAACCGGCCCCGGTGTCATTGAAGCCGCTATTGCCGTAGACAAAGCCGATAAAGCGGCTGATAAAGCGGCCCTGTTCAAAACCTTTATGAAAGTGCTCGCCCAGAAGAACGAAATGATGGCAACATTTATGGCTAAATGGTCGGAGGATTACCCGGGCCAAAGCGGTCACATCCATATCTCCCTGCAAAACAAAGACGGCAGCGGTTCGGCATTTTTTGACGATAAAAACGAACACAGCATGAGTTCGGTTCAACGGCACTTTATCGCCGGCCAGCAACGTTTGATGCCGGAATTTCTCGCCATGCTCTCGCCCACTGTTAACAGCTATACACGGCTTATCCCCGGCTTCTGGGCTCCAACAGATGCTACCTGGGGCGTAGAAAACCGTACAACAGCCCTGCGAGTGATTCCCGGTTCGT
This sequence comes from Parendozoicomonas verongulae, assembly GCF_009711465.1. Classification (GTDB taxonomy): domain Bacteria; phylum Pseudomonadota; class Gammaproteobacteria; order Pseudomonadales; family Endozoicomonadaceae; genus Sansalvadorimonas; species Sansalvadorimonas verongulae. Next base: position 4,460 of record NZ_SMME01000782.1, read on the forward strand.
CGAAATCCCAGCGGGTGGAATACCGCCTTGGCTCAGCTGATGCCAATCCATACCTCGCACTGGCAGCGGCACTGGCTTCCGGCCTTTACGGCGTGATGAATAAGTGGGAGCCGGAACCTCAGGTGAAAGGCAATGCCTACGAACAAACACACTCACCCGAGCTGGCGCTTCCCAGAACTCTTTGGGACTCAGCACAGCGTTTCAAGGTTTCCAGCGCGGCTCGGGAAATGCTGGGGTCTGAGTTTGTAGAGCACTACGCTGCTTCCCGGGAATGGGAAGAGCGGGAGTTCCGCAAACACATTACCGACTGGGAAATGGACCGGTACTTTGAAATTATTTAACAGGCAGTAACGCATTATGAGCAACAAGCTAAAAACCATTTCGCCGATTGATGGTTCTGTTTACATAGAGCGTGAACTGGCGGGTACTGCTGAGATTGAACGCACAGTGACTCTCGCAAAAACAGCACAGAAAGAGTGGCAGGCTACCAGTATTCAGAAGCGTACCGCCCTTTGCCAAAAAGCGGTGGAAGCTTTCGTTTCAAAAAAAGACGACATTGCCCGGGAACTGTGCTGGCAAATGGGTCGTCCTATTCGCTACGGCGCAGGAGAAGTGGCCGGCTTTGAAGAGCGGGCCAGCCATATGATTGCCATTGCTGAAGAAGCGCTGGCTCCTGTACAGATTCCCGAAAAGCCCGGCTTTCAGCGCTGGATTAAGCGTGAAGCACTGGGCACTGTGTTCGTCGTAGCTCCCTGGAACTACCCATACCTGACCGCTATCAATGCCATTATGCCAGCCATTCTGGCGGGCAATACGGTGATTCTAAAACACTCAGCCCAAACGCCGCTGTGCGCCGAACGCATTGCTGAAGCCTTTGCCTCTGCAGGCTTGCCGGAGGGTGTATTCCAGTACCTGCACCTCTCCCATCAAACCACGGAAGAACTGATGCAACACGATGCCATTGATTATGTGGCCTTCACAGGTTCCGTCAGTGGCGGGGAAATGGTGGAAAAAGCCATTGCTGGGCGCTTCATCGGCGCAGGCCTTGAATTAGGGGGCAAAGACCCGGCCTATGTACGAGCCGATGCTGATCTCAATCTCGCAGTGGAAACCACAATCGATGGCGCATTCTTTAACTCTGGCCAATCTTGCTGCGGCATTGAACGCATCTATGTTCATGAAAGCCTCTACGACAGTTTTGTAGAAAAGGCCGTTGCGTTGGTCAATCAGTATAAACTTGGACGTTCTGACGACCCAGAAACCACCCTCGGGCCCGTTGTTCGTACATCGGCTGCTGACTTTATTCGAGGGCAGATCACCGAAGCTCTCTCACAAGGCGCTGTCGCCCATATCAATGCCAGTCATTTCCCCATGGATAAGCCCGGTACGCCTTATCTTGCGCCTCAAGTTCTTACCAACGTGAATCACTCAATGAGAGTGATGATGGAAGAGTCCTTTGGGCCGGTGATTGGTATACAAAAGGTGTCGTCCGACAGGGAAGCCATTACTCTGATGAACGACAGTGAGTTCGGCTTAACCGCCTCAGTGTTCACCAGAGATATCGAAGCGGGCATTGCCATTGGAGAGCAGGTGGAAACCGGCACTTTCTTTCTGAACCGCTGTGATTATCTTGACCCGGCACTGGCATGGGCAGGTGTAAAAAACTCTGGCCGGGGTTGCACGCTTTCCAAACTGGGTTATGAGTCACTGACACGACCAAAGTCTTTCCATATCAAGGCTCCCTGAACTGAAGGTATAACAATATGAATCTGGATCAGTTTACTGCCAACTGGAATTATCCAACTTCCGTTCGCTCCGGCATTGGCCGGATTCACGAGCTTGCAGATGCCAGCAAGGAGCTGGGAATAAAGTCACCCTTACTGGTTACCGACCCGGGGCTGGCTTCTCTTTCTCCCGTAAAGAAAGCTTTCCAAATTTGCCAGAATGCAGATTTAAACTGCAAGCTGTTTACGGATATCAAAGGCAACCCGAATGAACAGAATGTGGCCGATGGCGTAGCTGCTTTTAAAAATGGACAACACGACGGTGTTATTGCATTGGGTGGTGGCTCCGCACTGGATGCTGCCAAAGCCATCGCCTTAATGGTGGGGCAGAATCGCCCTATCTGGGATTTTGAGGATGTGGGAGATAACTGGCTGCGAGTGAATGCTGGCGGCATTGCTCCTATTATCGCTGTGCCTACAACGGCCGGTACTGGCTCTGAAGTTGGCCGTGCATCTGTTATCACGGATGAAGAGAATCACGTTAAGAAGATCATCTTCCATCCCAAAATGCTGCCACAGATTGTGATTCTGGATGCGGAGCTCACAACCGGGCTGCCAGCCAGGATTACAGCTGCTACGGGTATGGATGCTCTCTCCCATAATCTGGAAGCATACTGTTCACCTTTCTATCACCCTATGGCTCAAGGTATTGCCATTGAAGGCATTCGTCTGGTGAAAGAGTTTCTACCTAAAGCCGTATCTGATGGTGCTGACCTTGAAGCCCGCAGCCAGATGATTGTGGCATCCAGCATGGGCGCAACAGCATTCCAGAAAGGGCTGGGGGGGATGCACGCACTCGCACATCCTCTGGGTGCTTTGTACGACGCCCACCACGGTTTACTCAATGCGATTCTGATGCCCTATGTGCTGAAAGCCAACCGAGTAGCCATTGAGGGTCGTATTGTGCGTCTGGCCAACTACCTTCAGTTAGAAGACAACACGTTTGATGGGTTTATGAAATGGGTTATTGAACTTCGGGAGACGGTTAGCATTCCCCACAGCTTGAGTGATATTGGCATTGATACGGCACACGCTGAAAAAGTGGCCGTTATGGCTACGGAAGATCCATCCGCAGGCAGTAACCCGATTTCCTTTTCCGCCAAACAGTATGCAACCATTTTTACACAGGCCGTAAACGGTCACCTTTAACTCAAGGCTCATACCCATTATGAAAATTGGTATTCTCCAATGTGACGATGTACAGAAGCAGCTACAACCGAAACATGGCAATTATCCTGAGATGTTTCAGGAGCTGTTTCTGGCTGAAGATGCCCTCTGTGAGTTTCAATTCTATCGCGTGCTTGATGGCATCTTTCCCCAAACCACACACGAATGTGATGCCTGGCTCATTACCGGTAGCCGTTATAGCGCTTATGATGCTTTGCCATGGATTCCAGCCCTTAAAAAATTTGTTCAAAGGCTCTATCAAGAGAAGCGCAAGCTGATAGGTATCTGTTTTGGTCATCAAGTGATGGCAGAGGCTTTGGGCGGAAAAGTCACCCTTTCAGAGAAGGGCTGGGGAGTGTGCATGTCTTTCAATAAAGTATGTACACACAAACACTGGATGGAGCCAGCCAGAGAGGATTTCAATTTGTTAGTCAGCCACCAGGATCAGGTGACAACCCTTCCTGCTGATGCACAGATACTTGCTGGCAGTGATTTCTGCCCCAACTACATGATCCAGTATGGCGATCACTTTCTCAGTATTCAGGGGCATCCTGAATTCTCACCCACTTATGCGAAAGAATTAATGCTCACACGTCAGGATCGCATACCTGCAGACAGGATTGGGGAAGGTCTTGAATCACTGTCATATGCACCGGATAAAACACTGGCAGCACAGTGGCTACTGCGTTTTATGAGCCGCTAAACGGTCGGCAGAAAAATTATATCCGAAAGAGGCGTTCTCAACAGTGCAATAAAGATAACTTAACTGTTATAAGAAAAATGAACTTCATGCGTGGCAACTCTCTAATACTAAGAATAAGTTCTGTTGCCACAAATAGAGGGATTTAAAGAAAATGAACAATTTATCGCCGAACGCCATACCCTGCAACGTACTAACGACGCACACAGGAGACCTGCAGCCCTGTACATGTAAGCCGGAATTGAAAGGGGATAATGTTACTTTGCGTCATGCAGGTTCGCATGTCCATATCCAGGGGAGGGCTTTTCCGGTCATGACCCTGGCTCAAAGAGATACCGCTTCCCAGGAGCCTCAACTTTTCTGTCTGGTTGCGCTGAGTCAGCCTTCATTGGAGCTTCCTGATTTTCCTGACACTGAAGAGGGGCGTACCTGTCAATGCGCGTTAGATACCCTTAATAAATTTGATAATGAGCTTATGTATATCCGCTTACAAGATATGGCCGCATACCTTGTAAGTGCTCACATAATAAATTTTGATGATTTGCGAAGAGTCAGGGCTCAGTGTGTAGATAGGGATTCAAACCGTATAATTATCTCGATAATAAAGGCACACATAAAAAGCAATAAAACAACAGAGGCCTTTACGGCACTGAAAAACGCTCTCGCTCGCACCGAGATATATAACCCCTTGGTTAGGTCTCTACAAACAACATTTGATGAAAAAGTACAAGCACTGTCCCGTTCTGAATTTACGGCACAGAAAAGCGCTCTCAGTCACGAAGGCATAGATGACGCTACGGCTAGCTCCGTACCGTCCCGTTCTGAATCTGAGCGCGTTGTACGACGCTCACCACGGCTTGCTCAATACGCTTCTGATGCCCGGCATGATCAAAAGCAACCGTAAGACCATTGAAGATGATAAGAGCCCGGGCCATTGCTTTTGCATAGCCTGGGCACTTATGGGCTTACTTCTCAACAAAAGCCCGCTCAATCACGTAGTGCCCGGCATTGCCATGTCGAGCTTCTACAAAGCCGCGGGCATTTAAAATAGCGCAGGTGTCTTTCAGCATGGCCGGGCTGCCGCAGATCATAAAGCGGTCATGCTCCAGGCTGAATTCTGGCAAGCCTAAATCCGCAGTTATCTGGCCGTTTTCCATAAGGTCAGTTAAACGGCCCCGTGTGGGAAATTCTTCCCGCGTGACTGTGGGGTAATACACCAGTTTTTCCCGTACCATATCCCCGAAAAACTCATTCCCTGGCAGTTCGTCTTTAATCATGCTCTGGTAAGCCAGCTCAGACACGTAGCGTACGCCATGAGTGAGAATCACCCTGTCGTACTGCTCATAGGTTTCCGGATCTTTAATAATGCTGATAAACGGCGCCAGCCCTGTACCCGTACTGATCAACCAGAGATTTCGCCCCGGAAGAAGGTTGTCCAGAATCAGCGTGCCTGTGGGTTTACTGCTGACCAGAATTTCATCCCCTTCCTGCAAATGCTGCAAACGAGACGTCAGCGGGCCATCAGGCACCTTAATGCTGAAAAACTCCAGTTCCTCTTCATAATTGGCGCTGGCCACGCTGTAAGCACGCATCAGCGGCTTGCCATCCACTTTCAAACCAATCATGACAAAGTGTCCATTCTTAAACCGGAAGCCAGCATCCCGGGTTGTGGTAAAGCTGAACAGAGTGTCATTCCAGTGATGCACTCCTGTAACTGTTTCTGTTCTTATGGAACTCATAATGGTTCAGCCCCTGCAGTCGCTTTATTCTTCTGATATGTTTGAGGTTACTTGGTTTTCCCATATCGGTTAATCTGTTTTTATAAATATAATTAACCGGTTTTCTCGATAATGCGTTATACCCTGCGCCAGCTTGAAGTCTTTATTGCCACAGCTCACACCGAGAATATATCCCGTGCCGCTGAGCGGCTTTCTATGTCCCAGTCTGCCGCCAGCGGTGCTCTGAAGGAACTGGAAAAACAATTCTCCATGGCTCTGTTTGAACGGGTGGGCAAACGCCTCAAGCTCAGCGAGATGGGGCACTGGATTCGCCCAAAAGCCGAGGCACTGATCTCACAGGCTGCGGAACTGGAATCGGCCTTTCACAACCAGAGCAGTATAGGCAGCCTCCGCGTAGGTGCGACCCTCACCATCGGAAATGATCTGGCCACAGAGATTATGGTGAAGTTTCTCAAGGAACACCCCCAGGCTGCGGAGCAAGGCCATCTCTCCCTGGAGATTGCCAACACCGAAAATATCGTCAAACGGGTAGAGAACTTTGAGATTGATCTGGGACTGATTGAAGGCGAACTTCATCACCCTAAACTGTCTATTACTCCGTGGCATAACGATGAGCTCGTCGTCTTCTGCGCTCCAGAGCATCCACTGGTTAATCGTTCAAAATTGTCTGATAACGATCTGATCAGCCATCGCTGGATACTGCGAGAGTCAGGGTCTGGTACTCGACAGACCTTCAATCGAGCCATGCACGATCTTTTACCAGAATTGCAAATTGCGCTGGAGCTGCAACAACCTGAAGCCATCAAGCAGTCAGTGGCAGCCGGGCTGGGCATAGGTTGCTTAAGCCATATCAGCCTGAAAAAGGATCTGGCAGAAGGGAAGCTGGTACGCCTGCCTGTGAGCCGGGACTTGCATCGCCACTTCTATGTTGTGCTGCATAAACAGAAACATCACACCCGTTACATACAAAGCTGGCTGAAGCACCTCAGAGACACATAAAAGCCAGGCACTCTACGCAGACCTCACATGGGCAAATGAGGTCTGCCATTCAGCGGTTACCTGAAAGTATCAGATGATTTTACGAATAAGAACGTGGGCTTTCAGCTTACGGATCCGTCCGATCAGGCGCTGCACCTCAACAGGATAATCACTGACCTTCTGAAGCTGACGATAGCTCTCAATGCGCGTTGCTTTTTCCACTATCAGCGCACGTTCATGGGAGAAAGCATCCTTTAATGTCTGTTGAGGGTCCTGCACCAGAATACCGTTTTCCAGATCCAGCCCCCAGGCGCGTGGGTTGAGATTACTGCCGGTCACCATGGCCAGCTCATCATCCACATACAATCCTTTCAGGTGGTAGCTGTTGCCGCCATCTTTCCAGACCAGCAGATTCAGCAGGCCAGCGGCAATATCCTTCTGGTGCTTACGGGCGAAGGAGCGCAGGCTGTCCTCATACAGATAGGGAAGACCACCGATAGTGGAGAAATCTTCTCCTGGTGGGATGTAAAAGTCGTTCGACGTTTTATCCCCAACAACAATGGTCACCTTCACACCGCGCTTAAGCAGCTGGTTAACATCCTTGGACACCGCACGGGGAAGGTTGAAGTAGGGTGTACAGATGAACAGTTCCCGTTCGGTAGAACGAACCAGATCACGAATCATCTTGTTCAGCTTGTTACCACGGGGGCCAATACCACACGCCGGTGTCAGGCCGATCTTGCAGTGCGCCTGACCGGTAAAGCTGTAATGGGCGCTGCGCATGCCTTTACGAAAGCTGCGCACCTGTGCTTTTAACTGCCGTCGCACCACTTCTTCATCAGTATTTAGCTGCTTAACGGCAGGATGCTTAAGAAAATAGGTGCGAAGAAAGCGCACAAAGCTGTCACTCAGCTCTTGACTGCGAATCTCGTGATAGCGGTCGTAACGATACTTGTCATTTTGATGAAGATACACATCATTGATACTCGCACCGGAGTAAAGAACCGTGTTATCAAAAACAAAACCTTTCAGGTGCAACACGCCAAACACTTCACGGTTCTTAACCGGTACACCATGAATATGGACAGGTAACTTGTATTCGCTGGTGAGCCGACGGTAAAAATCCCGGTTAGTCTGGGAAGCGGCTTCACCAATACGGCCACGCTGGGCACGGTGAAAATCTACGAAGACCTGAACATCAAGCTCTGGTCGAGCCTGACGCGCCTCAAACAGTGCCCGCAGGATCTCTTCGCCTGCATCATCGGCTTCAAGGTAAAGTGCTGTGATGTAAATACGCTGAGTCGCCGCCTGAATCAGTTGTAGAAGGCGGTCTTTAAAGCCCCGGGTTGTTGTAATAATACGATAATCTGTGGCGTCCACAGAAACCTGGGGCAGGTTATTGAGTCGTTCCCGATAATACGCAGGTGCAAACATACTTCTGCCTGAATGGGGTTCCGCGCTACCGGTTATCTTTAGCAGAACAACCGTACACTCCAAAAAAGAGGGTGCATCAAACGCAAAAAGCAACCAGAGAAAGGCTCTGGTAAATTAAACAGCCCACTGTACCAAAAAATCCATTGCGGTGCAGGGTTTGTTAATGCCCACAGGAACGACAAAGGCTGCCCGGGGAGAGGGCAGCCTTTAGGTGCGAGGTTTTCAGCTATCTCAGAAAACGAACTGGACACGACCTACGACAGCAGAGCCATCAACATCACGACGTTTGCTGGTACCGGTATAAACAGCTGTTTTATCAATCAGGTTGCTGGTGTTACCGGTCACATAGTTCAGGCTGGCGCGAATGTTCTTGGTTGGGAAGTAGTTCACACCCAGAGTCATGGCGTCAACTTCCACATCCTTCCTGCCCTCAGGGTCAGTGCCGGCATAAGCGGTGCCTTTAGCATCTACAGTCAGGCTGGCATAACGAACAAACACTTCCCACTGACCGCCAGATGGCTTACCGAAAGCACCGTCCTTATAGGTTCGCTTACCACCACCCAGCATATAAGACACCTGACCATAGTAACCGCTCAGATCAACATCCGCCTTAGTGTTGGTTGTATCTTTCTGGTTGATACCACGCATCATGTATTCACCCTGCACCTGCACAGAGCCTAACTGTGCAGCGGCTTCCAGAATGATTTCGCTATCACCACTGGTGGTGAAATCAGTACCGCCAGATGAAACATTATAAAGCGTCTGGGACGATGACTTTTTTACACCCAGTTTCGTTTTGTTTTCACCGGTTCTGGCTTTATCCGGATTGGTGTTGTGATAACTCACACCCAAGTGAACAAGCGTGTTGTCACTCATAATCGGAGCGACTGTTGCACGAGCAGTAAAGCCCCAGGAATCGTCATCGTTGTTCTTGTAGTCTGTCAGCCCATCATGGTGAATACCGGCTGCCAGAGTGTATTGCTTCTCGTAGATAGCAGCCTGAATACCGTAGTCGTTGGTTTCATCACCACGCATAACGTCGTAAATAAACGGACGCTCAATACCCATAATCCAGGAAGAACTTGTTGTATTCTCCAGGCCGAAGTCACGTCCCCACTTACCCAAACGCACCTCAACCGGATTCAAGTGCAGAAAATCAAGATAGGCGTTATCAACGACAAAGTCATTATCGTTGGCATCAGTACTTTTCAACTTGAGTTTCAAGGCATATTTAAAATTCTTGTGCGCTTTACCACTAATCTTCAGTTGGCCACGACGAACATAACCGGTAGTTTTGTCCTTACCCTCATTCTCAGAGTTATAAACGCCATCAAGAGAAGCATAATCCCACTGTAACTTACCGCTGACCTTGAAAGAAAAATCACCACTTTCAGTCTTAGCACTGAAGCCACCGTTCTTGGTGCTGATAATAATGTCTTCACCTTCAGTTCTTACGGTTCCCGCCTGAGCATTGATTGCCAGACCAGCTGTCATTGCGGCAGCTACGGCCAGAGAGATAGCTGTACGTTCCATTAACCCACTCCTCAGTGAATAAGTACCCAGGTACTTATGTGTTTTTATTGTGTGTTGGTTTTGATGTCTTTGATTATCACCACTGCGAGGAAAGAGTTTGGACGGTGAATGTTTCAGATGGGTTATTCTTTTTTGAAGGTTATATTTAGGGAGGATTGCAAAAATATGTACACATTAGGCTGTAAGCACCTAAGTGCAAAGGCTTGAGGGTTTCCGTACAGGCACTACATAACGACTCTCTCAAAATACCGTATCTATCTGCGTCTGAGGTGTTGAACCAAAAATGGCTTGTGCTGTCAATATCGTTAGCGATTCAGGGAAGACAACACAGGTATTATCAGAAATGCAGCCATTTCACTCTATTTCAAGGAAAAGATCTTCAGACTGTGAGCCGGAATTTAGCACTGAAAAAAGAACATACAGTTCTGATTCGGTCTCAGTCTCGAAAGTCAGTCATACTCTCTCTCAATTAGGTGCGGATAAGAAGAAAGCTTCCTCTTCCCCGATTCATAACAAACAGGTCAGCCATTCTTCCTTTTTAAATCCTGCCTTTCAATCAGCCCCTGCATTTGACCTGAATTTTGTTGCTTCTGATCAGGATGTTTTACTGACTCTGCAAACGATTAATAAACAGCATCAGGATGCTGACGTTGTTGTTATGAATTCTCACGATGGACTTGAACAGGATAATCTTGTTCATCGCCTGACCATTACAGACGATGGTGAGCATCAGGTTCATCCCGGCAAGCTGTTCAAGCATTCATCTCCTCTGGTTCTGGTTCTTGATATTAGTAAGATGAGGGCTGATGAAATTACTGCCTTT
>NZ_SMME01000458.1 GCF_009711465.1 Parendozoicomonas verongulae
TGCACACAGACATACCGGTAACCGTTGCCCTGCCTGGGGTGAACAATATCGTCCACCGCATACACAGTACCGGGCTGAATATCCACGCCATAGTCATCAAAGGTATAAACCAGAATGCCGTGGGTATACGGGGTGGTGCCCAGATCGTAAGTGCCATCCTCTCCCGACACCAGCTCGGCTATCAGGCTATGGCGATCCGCCGTTACCGCCCGTACCTTTCTTGGCCTGCCCACGCCATCCACCAGCGTCTTACCCATCACATGGGTGTACTGGGAGTAATCCCCCGCTTGGGGAATCAATACCGGCACACTGCCGCCTGTTACATTCCAGATCGCCTCATCGATGTTGGGATAGCTGGAGACCAGAGTGTCGTTGCCGGTGATGTCGGTTTTGACGTTCCGGGAACTATTGAACACATAGGTGCGCCTGCCGTTGGCATTGGTGTTCTCGGTGACGATGCACGTCACAGCATTTTCTATGTTGGTGTAGAAGGTGGACCAGTTGGTGGTTTCCCCGTAGATGTCCATACGCACGTTCTCGATGCTGTTACCGCTCACTGTTGAGCTGCACAGATAGGACAACTTGCGCGATGCAGTATTGGGATACCACTCCATGTGCAGGTTCTTGATGGTGCCTCGTATCCGTTGCCATAAGTAAGGGCTGGCAAAGACCGCATTACTGATGACATGGCCTTTGCCATCAATATTGGCGTAAATATCAACGTAACCGCCCAACGTCGTATTTTGCATGTCGATGTTCTGAATGACATCGTAGTGATGCCGGGCCGAGTTTTGATCCTCAAAGGCTACCTTGAACTGTTCTGCCGTCTCTATCAGATACGGGCTTTGTTCGGTGCCAGTTCCTGTGAACGTTACACTCATTAGTTTGCATCCCCTCTGACTTGTAATGTGAACTG
>NZ_SMME01000090.1 GCF_009711465.1 Parendozoicomonas verongulae
GACTGGTGACAATAAAGTTCAGCCTGAAGGGCATTCTCTTCTTTCCTCCAAAAAGAAAAAGAAGATAGCAGCGTAGCTGGCGGACTCTTGTGATTTTGTTCTTTGCGGCGCTGGTCGTCTGTTGCCAGATGAGTTGAGTATCACTATCAGGGTATGGTTGTAAAAGGGACAGACCGGGTTACTCATCTTTCCTATTATGCAGGATGCGCTTGTGTCTGATGAGATGACTGGATGTGGTGTAAGACTTGT
>NZ_SMME01000077.1 GCF_009711465.1 Parendozoicomonas verongulae
ATGCTTGAACAACTTGCCGGGATGAACCTGATGCCGACCATCGTCTGTAATGGTCAGGCGATAAATAAGATTATCCTGTTCAAGTCCATCGTGAGAATTCATAACAATAACGTCAGCATTCTGATGCTGTTTATTAATCTCTTGCAGATTCAGTAAAACATCCTGACCGGAAGCAACAAACTTCAGGTCAAATGCAGGGGCCGATTGAATGGCAGGATTTAAAACAGAAGAATGGCTGACC
>NZ_SMME01000728.1 GCF_009711465.1 Parendozoicomonas verongulae
TTGGAAATCAATGAGGTGTCCCAGTGACTTGGGTTGAGCTGTTTGTTGTTCTGTTCTTTATCTTTATCGGTGCCCGTATCGGGGGAATCGGTATAGGCTTTACCGGCGGGTTGGGTGTGATTGTACTTTCCCTGGTTATGGGAATGCCCACCAGTCAGTCTCTGATTCCTATTGATGTGATTCTGATTATTATGTCGGTTATCACTGCTATTGCGACAATGCAGCTGGCTGGTGGTATGGACTGGCTGGTGCAGCTGGCAGAAGGCTTTCTGCGGAAGAATCCGAAACGCATTACATTTTATGCTCCCATTGTCACCTATCTGATGACACTGATGGCCGGGACAGGCCATACCGCATTCTCAACTCTGCCGGTGATTGCAGAAGTGGCAAAAGAGCAGGGCATTCGCCCCTCCCGTCCACTGTCTATTGCTGTTATTGCCTCCCAGATTGCTATTACTGCGTCGCCTATTTCGGCAGCAGTTGTTGCTTTCTCCGGAATGCTGGCACCTTTTGGAGTGGATTACCTCACTCTGCTGGCAGTATGTATTCCCACCACATTTACGGCCTGTATGATTGGCGCATTCGTAGCGAACTTTATGGGCTGTGAATTGAAAGATGACTCTATTTATAAGGAGCGTCTGCGCAACGGTCTGGTTAAAGTATCTGATGGTAAGAAACGTGAAATTCTGCCAACTGCCAAAACTGCCACCTTTATCTTTGTTGGTGCCATTGCCCTGGTGGTTCTTTATGCTGCAGCTATTTCTAAATCTGTGGGCCTGATTGAAGATCCTGCACTGGGCCGTAACGCCGCTATCATGACCTTTATGCTGGGGGCTGCTGCACTGATTACTCTGGTGACCAAAATTGACTCTTCCAAGATCACCACAGTGTCTACTTTCCGTTCCGGTATGACAGCTTGCGTCTGTGTGCTGGGTGTTGCATGGCTGGGTTCTACCTTTGTTCACGGTCACATAGCGGATATCAAGGCTGTTGCCGGTACTTTATTGAGTGACCACCCATGGATGCTCTCTCTGGTCTTGTTTTTTGCTTCCATGCTGTTGTACTCCCAGGGGGCAACCACTGTGGCGCTGATGCCTGCAGCTCTGGCTATTGGTGTGGCACCACTGACTGCCATTGCCTCTTTCGCAGCGGTAAGTGCACTGTTTGTACTGCCAACCTATCCAACACTGCTGGCAGCGGTTGAAATGGACGACACCGGTTCCACCCGTATTGGGAACTACGTGTTTAACCACCCGTTCTTTATTCCGGGTGTTGTGACCATCTCTTCCTCTGTGGCGCTGGCCTTCACTTTTGGCAGTGTGGTTCTGTGACCATCGCTTTTTAATATGGCTTTCTATTGCCCCCTGGACGCAGCTTGTCTGGCACTTGTGTTGGTAGGCTGCGTTTTTTAGTGTGTAGTATTACTTGCGAGATTGCCGCGGGGGATTAGGGGATTGTACGTCTCATGCCCTCTGTTTGTTGACGCTTATATAGCGAAATTGTAAAAACGCTGTAATATTCACCAATGCGTTTCGTTGTAAGAGCGTAAACTTCATGAAAAAACTCCTTCTGGGTGCCCTTCTGCTTGCTGCAGGTTCTGCTGCAAATGCTGCTCCAGCAAAAGATGTTCAAACTGTTGATATGTTCACCGCAAGCTCTGCGCTGGTGCAGCAGTACGACAAAGTTCACTGGGTTTCTGTTGCTGATATAGAAAAGAGCCTGTCTGAGGGCAACATCGTCGTAGGTCTGGATATTGACGACACCATGCTGTTTTCCTCACCTTTGTTCTACTACGGTAAGAACAAATACTCTCCGGACAGCTTCGACTACCTGAACAATCAGGATTTCTGGAATGAAGCGAACACGGGGCTGGATCGTAAATTCTCTATTCCCAAGAAGTCTGCTCTGAAGTTGGTGAATATGCACCTCAAGCGTGGTGATACTGTTTACTTCGTAACGGGTCGTACCGCACCGCAAGGCCAGGAAACGGTTACCGAAACTATCCGCGCTCTGTTCCCTGAACAGTACCGTGCCCAGATCAAGCCTGTGGTATTTGCCCATGGTCTGGAAAAAGTTAAGCAACTGAAAGCCGCTAAGATAAAGCTGTTCTACGGTGATGCAGATTCCGACATGACCTCTGCTCAGGAAGCTGGTATTGAGGGCATTCGTTTCCTCCGTGGTGCACAAACCACCTATACGCCACTGCCTCATGCAGGCAAGTTTGGTGAGAAGGTGTTGATGAACTCTAACTACTAACTGTTAAAGTTCTTCAGATGAAAGGCTTCGGCGATGATTTGCTGAAGCCTTTTTCTTATCCGGTCTGAAATCTATGAACCACTAACCCATGCAACCCTTTTTGACGGAGCCTGTTGCACAACAAATCGTTCAGCGTGCAATGAAAATTATTCCCCACAACGTCAATGTCATGGACCGGGCGGGTATTATCATTGGAACCGGATTACCTGAACGAAAGTATCAGGTGCATGCCGGGGCCTTGAAAGTGCTTGAAACCGGTATAGCCTTTGATGTCAGTGCCTCCCAGGCAGTGCAGCTGGAAGGTGTTCAACCCGGCATCAATCGGCCGATTCGTTTTCGTCGGGAAATTATCGGTGTTGTTGGCGTAACCGGTAATCCGGAGTCTGTTTCCCAATTTGCTGACCTTGTGGTGATGACGGCTGAACTGATGGTCGAAAACGCATCTGTTATTTCAGAGATTCACTGGAATAAACGACAGCGGGAGAATGTTGTCTCAGAAATGATCTACGGTGAAGCTGAGCGTGATGAACTGTTTGAGGTGCGTACCCGTAAGCTGGGGATTGATCCGGATATTCCCAGAGTCGCGATCCTGGTGAGCGCAAAAACCCGTGAAGGGAAAGACTTAAAAGTTCATGACATCGAATCTATCCAGCAGCTTCTGAGTGATAATCAGCCCGAAAACCTGGTGGCTTTAGTATGCCCCACGCAAGTGATTGTGCTACACCGGGTGAGTATTCCCCATAAGTGGCATCCAGATCAGGTGGACCCTTATCTCGTGAAGATTATGAAACGGATAGAAAGCTTTGCAGATATTGATTACCGTATTGCTGTTGGCCGTTATGTACCGGGTTTAAATGGTCTGGCCATCTCTTACCAGAGTGCTCAGGAAGCCTTTCAGGTGGGTGCTGAGCTGGACCCGAACAAACGTCTCTACCGCTATTACGACTACCAGATGGACAGTTTGATGCTGGAGCTCAAGAACAGCTGGAAAGGCAAAGAGCTTCTGCATCTGATTGAGCCACTGATCGAGAAGGATAGCCGTGGTGTACTGCAAAAAACCTTGCGTCGTTATATTGATAGCCGCAGTGATGTAGGGGTGACGGCCAGCAGTCTTTATATACATCGAAATACCCTGAACTATCGGCTGGATCGTATCCGGAAACTGACAGGACGTAACCCTCGTCACTTTAATGATCTGCTGTTCCTGCACTTTTCTCTGCGGCTGCATGAGTTGAAAAATTGTGCAATCGCATAATTTTTTGTGGTGTTGTTTTGTAAATAATTGGTCAGTTTGACAATACCAAAGCGCAGAATTTGAACGATAATTTCCGGCATATCAAATTCTTACCGGAATACCGACTATGATAGAAGTTACCACTGTCGGCGCCTTAAGTGGCCTCGCCATATCCATCGGACTTATCCTTAAACGTGTACCCCCTGCTTACGGGATGATGATTGGCGCTTTGCTGGGTGCCCTGATTGGCATGGCCAGTTTAGGCGACAGTGTGACGCTGATGATCATGGGTGTAAAAGGGATTACCCCTTCCATCCTGCGTATTCTGGCCGCCGGTGTGTTGGCAGGTGTGTTGATTGAATCTGGTGGTGCTGGTGTGATCGCCGAAAAGATTGTCGATGCCGTTGGTGAGGCTCAGGCGGTTATTGCCCTGATTCTGGCCACCATGCTACTGACGGCAGCTGGCGTATTTGTTGACGTAGCCGTTATCACCGTAGCACCTATTGCACTGGCTATTGCCCGCCGTGCCAATATTACTATTTTATCTGCTCTGGTTGCCATGGTCGGTGGTGGTAAGGCCGGTAATATCATTTCTCCTAACCCGAATACCATTGCTGCGTCAGATGCTTTCCACCTGCCTTTGACCACTGTGATGAGTGCCAACATTATTCCTGCGCTGGTGGGCATTGTGGTGACTTACTTTGTAGCCAAATCACTGGTTAAAAAAGGCACCATGGTGACAGAAGATGTGATCCACGAATCTGATACTGACCACACCCGTCCTTCCCTGATGGCAGCACTGACTGCACCTCTGGTTGCTATTGGCCTGCTGGCCCTGCGTCCGCTGGCAGGTATTGCTATCGATCCTTTGATTGCTCTGCCTGTAGGTGGTATAGCCGGTGCTCTGGCCATGGGGCGTATTCGTGAAATCAACAGCTTTGCTATTGGCGGTTTGCAACGTATGAGTGGCGTGGCGATTATGCTGATCGGTACAGGTACTCTGGCGGGTATTATTGCCCATTCTGGTTTGAGCGATTCCCTGGTTGATTTCCTGAAAGCTTCCGGTCTTCCTGCTTATCTGCTGGCGCCCTTGAGTGGTATTCTGATGTCTGCCGCAACCGCCTCCACCACAGCTGGTACGGCCGTTGCCTCAAACGTATTTGGCCCCATCATCATCTCTCTGGGTATTCCATCTCTGGGTGCTGCTGCAATGATGCATGCCGGTGCAACTGTGCTCGACCATATGCCACACGGCAGCTTCTTCCATTCAACCGGTGGCAGTGTGGGCATGAGTATTAAAGAGCGTCTGCGCGCTTTGCCCTGGGAAACTCTGATTGGTTTCTCCATGGCAGCTACGGCAACCCTGATGTATGGCATTTTGAAAGTTTAAGTCTTTGAAGAGATAGCGAGTTATTAACCATGAAAATTATTATTGCGCCGGATTCTTTCAAAGAGTGCATGACAGCCGCTGAAGTGGCCAACACTATCGAGGTGGGTCTGAAACAGATTCTTCCTGATGCGGATTGTGTAAAGGTGCCTGTGGCTGATGGCGGCGAAGGCACAATGCAATCTCTGGTGGATGCCACCTGTGGTCGTATCGTTAACGTCGATGTGACCGGCCCTATGGGCGAAACTGTGGCCGCCTGCTACGGCATGCTGGGAGATGGGAAAACCGCTGTTATCGAAATGGCAATGGCGTCTGGTATTGAGCTGGTTCCTGCTGAGAAGCGCAACCCGCTTATGAGCACAACATACGGCACTGGTGAACTGATTCGTCATGCCCTGGATCAGGGCATCAAACGCATGATCGTGGGTATCGGTGGCAGTGCCACAAACGACGGTGGTGCAGGCATGATGCAGGCACTGGGTGCCTCTCTGTTGGATAGTGAAGGCAAAGAACTGATTGTTGGCGGTGCTGCACTGGCCAAGCTGGCCAAGATCGATACATCTGGTCTGGATAGCCGGCTGGCATCTGTGGAATTTGTTTCGGCTTGTGATGTCGACAATCCTCTCACTGGTGCCAATGGTGCCTCAGCCGTCTTTGGCCCTCAAAAAGGTGCAACACCTGAGATGGTGAAACAGCTGGATGCAGCCCTCAAGCAATATGCGACAGTGATTGAGCGTGATCTGGGTGTTGCTGTTGAGCACCACCCCGGTGCCGGTGCAGCCGGTGGTATGGGCGCAGGATTGCTGGCCTTCATGAAGGCAGACCTGCAACCGGGTATTGATATTGTGATGGACGCTGTTGAGCTGGCTCCTAAAATGGATGGTGCCGATCTGGTGATTACTGGCGAAGGGCGTATCGATGGCCAGACTGCACAGGGCAAAACTCCAGTTGGCGTAGCACGTATTGCTAAGCAGTTCGGGCTACCGGTGGTGGCTTTGTCTGGCTGTGTAGGTGCGGGTGTTGAAGCGGTTTATGGGCAGGGCATTGATGCGCTGTTCCCGATTATTCATGCCTCTATCTCAGTAGAAGAAGCCTTGGCAGCGGGCGAGGAGAACCTGGTTCGCGCAGCTCGTAACCTGGCAAGTACGCTGACTCTTTTGAAGTGATAGCCATGCGCTGACGAAAAGCCCCGTAACCTTCTGGTTCCGGGGCTTTTTTCGTTTTCAGGCGTGAGTGTGAAATGAAATGTCAGGCTATTGTGGGTGGGACAGCTCGTAATGTTATAGAGCCTGGTTATATCAGTTACCCCTTCCAAAACTATTTTATTCTTACTCCTGTATTTGTCATTACCTATGTCTATTTCTGACTAGAATGCGTGTGTCTTTTCCCGCACCACATGAGCCTTGGACAAAGGTACATAGCTTTTTTATTGGACATGCATAGCAAGTCAAATTCTATTGAGGTGAATTCTATTATGGAAGGTAAAACAGTTGTTATTACTGGAGGCAGTAGCGGTATAGGTAAGGCAACCGCACTGGAGTTTGCACAGCAGGGGGCCAAGGTTCTGATCACTGGTCGACGGGCTGCGACTCTCGATGAAGTGGCAGGCATGCATGAAAATATTTCATCTTTGGTTGCGGATAGCGCAGACCCAGCCAGCGCAGAATTGATTATTGATACTGTCATCTCAAAATGGGGGCAACTGGATGTTCTGGTTAACAATGCGGGAGCGGGTGCAAATGCCCTGCTTGAAGAAATCAGCAAAGAAAAAATTAATGAAATCTGCGCATTGAACATTCTTGCACCCAGTTTGCTCTCAGCAGCCAGTCTTCCACACCTCAGAAAAACCAAAGGATGTATTATTAATGTTTCCAGTATCGCAGGGCATATGCCCGCCAAGACTCTTTCTCATTATGGAGGCAGCAAAGCGGCGCTGGATTATATGACCCGGGTATGGGCTCTGGAGCTGGCTCCGGATGTCCGGGTGAATGCTGTTGCTCCGGGCCCAACAGATTCCGGAGCACTCACCGGGATGATGGGGCTGAGCGAGGAGCAGGCAAAACATATTGAAGATCAGGAAAGAGCAGCTATTCCTTTAGGGCGTCGGGGTGTTCCCGAAGATATAAGCCACTGGATCGTATTTCTGGCTGGCCCGTCAGCGTCATGGGTCACAGGTCAGGTGATTGGTGTTGATGGTGGGCTTGGATAGTTTGTTTGGCCCTTCTGGTTCACTTGTTGATGTCGTTTATTCGTTCAACATTGCAAAGAGAGAATCTACATGAAGCTGAAAGCCTTTTCCGTTGTTATCTTTGCTATATGCTCCCTGTGGGGCATTGCTAACGCTGATGTAAAGCAAAAAATGACCGTACTTGATCCGGGATATGTGGTGCCAGAGAAGTTAAAAGGGACCCGAACCGTAGAAGGGGTGCGTGCGGCAATGGATCACCTGATTGATCGTGCCACCCATTACGATGTGGACGCGCTGGAATCAATTTACCACAAGGATTTTCATACAACACTGGTGCTACCTGATGGTACGGTCAAGGCATACAATAAAAAGCAATTTATAACCATATTCAGGAAGCAGGCTGAAGAAGGGAAGGTCCAGCTCAATACCTGGGCAGACTGGCATGATTTTCACGTGCTCGGAAATTCTGCGGTGAGTGTCCTGACACGGAAGCATAGTGGCATGACGGGTGAGGAAATGTTGCTTCTGTGCAACATAGAACTGCGTTTTGAAGACGGGCGCTGGCAGGTTCTGCGTGAGCAAATTTATCTTCAGCCGCTGCCTGAAACCAAAACCAAAACTAAAGCCAAAGCGAAGTGACTCTTCTTTAAGTTGGGCTAAGTTACCCATGACGGTTGCTTGA
>NZ_SMME01000202.1 GCF_009711465.1 Parendozoicomonas verongulae
ATGCGTTTGTGGACGGTGAGATTATTGGATCGGGTGAAAGACCGCTTGCACCCGTCATGATTACAGACGTAGGGCTTGTGCCCTGTGTCGGTATGCTTGCGTGTGGTGAGATCGCCGGAGATATTCGTGGGCCGCTGATTGCTTTCAGGCTGAATCTGGCTCACTTCAGTAAGAGTGCTACCAGTATCGAATGCATACTCTCCTGCACTGGAGCAAAGAACACTCTGAAGTGCATCATCTTGCTCCAAGCCCGATAACTCCGGGAATAGAGTGTTCAGAAGGGAATGTGAAGGAGGAGTACATAAGATGTCAGGGGCTTCATTGTTATTGGAAATGCAGCAAATATTAGATGGATTCCTGA
>NZ_SMME01000747.1 GCF_009711465.1 Parendozoicomonas verongulae
AAAAAATCCACTCGCCATCATTATGCGAAAACAATGGTCCGGGTACTTACGAAGAAAAGCCTTGCTGCTTGGTGGGGGCTTTTTTTCAGACATCTGTAAATGATACCTGTCAATATTGGATCGCTTTGATTCTTCACCTAATATGATCGGGTACTTTTAAACCCTAATAAAATAAGAAGGACAGGGTTGCCATGAACTTTGAGTTAACCTCTGAGCAGATTGCTTTTCAAGACGCTGCGCGGGATTTCGCCCGTCAGGAGCTAGCTCCCAATGCAGCAAGGTGGGATCTGGAAAGCCACTTCCCCGCTGATGTTATTCGCCGTGCCGGTGAGTTGGGTTTTCTTTCTATTTATACACCGGAAGACGCTGGCGGTATGGGGCTTGGGCGTCTGGATGCCAGCCTGATCTTTGAAGAACTGTCTGCCGGTTGCACAACCACTGCCGCCTTTATGACCATTCACAATATGGCAACATGGATGGTAGCAACCTTTGGCAATGATGATGTTCGTGAACGCTGGTGCCCACAGTTGGTAACCGGTGAGATGCTGGCGTCCTACTGTCTCACAGAACCGGGTGCGGGGAGTGATGCTGCGTCTTTAAAAACGACAGCCGTGCGTGATGGCGATGATTATGTGATAAACGGTAGCAAGTGCTTTATTTCCGGCGCGGGCAGTACCGATGTACTGGTAGTTATGGTGCGTACCGGCGACTCTGGGCCGAAAGGTATTTCTGCTGTGGTGATTCCAGCAGATGAACAGGGCATCAGCTATGGCCGTAAAGAGGACAAAATGGGCTGGAACGCCCAGCCAACCCGCACTATCACGTTTGAGGATGTCCGAGTGCCGGTTGTCAACCGTTTAGGTGAAGAGGGCGAAGGCTTCCGCTTTGCTATGAAAGGACTGGACGGTGGCCGTATCAACATTGCTACCTGCTCGCTGGGAACGGCCCGTGCCGCTTTGGGGCAGGCGCGTACCTATCTGGGGGAGCGCAAACAGTTTGGCAAAGCCATTGGTGAGTTTCAGGCGTTGCAGTTCAAGCTGGCAGACATGGCCACTAACTTTGTTGCAGCACGGCAGATGGTGCATCTGGCTGCTGTGAAAATGGATGCTGGCGACCAGCAGGCCACAACCTTCTGTGCTATGGCGAAGCGATTTGCTACAGATGTCTGCTTTGATGTGTGTAACGATGCCTTGCAGCTTCATGGGGGTTACGGCTATATCAAGGAGTATCCATTGGAGCGTCATGTACGTGATAGCCGCGTGCACCAGATTCTGGAAGGCACGAACGAAATTATGCGGGTGATCATTGGCCGCCGCATCCTGAGTGATGAGACGTTCCAGTTCTAACTGATTTGAAGAGGATAATAATAAGATGAGTGATGCACTGATTTTGGAAAAACGTGGTTCGGTGGCCACCATTACCCTGAACAATCCACCGGCAAATACCTGGACGCTGGACAGCCTTAATTATCTGGAAAAGCTGGTGAACGAGCTTAACGCTGACAGCGAAATTGTCAGTCTCGTTATCGTAAGTGATTCCTCCAGATTTTTCTCAGCTGGCGCAGATCTGAAGCAGTTTGCCGATGGTGATAAGGATCGTGCAGCGGGTGTGGCCAAGGCCTTTGGTCGGGCTTTTGAAACGCTGAGTGATTTTCGCGGAGTGTCTATCGCAGCCATTAACGGCTATGCCATGGGCGGGGGGCTGGAAGTAGCTCTGGCCTGTGATCTTCGCATTGCGGGCGAGCAGGCTGTAATGGCTTTGCCGGAAGCATCTGTTGGTTTGCTCCCCTGTGCTGGCGGTACCCAGAATCTGACTTTACTGGTAGGTGAAGGCTGGGCCAAGCGTATGATTCTCTGTGGTGAGCGGGTGAATGCCGAGCAGGCTTTGAGTATCGGCCTTGTGGAAGAAGTTGTGGCCGTGGAAGATTTGCGTTCACGGGCTATAGAGCTGGCAGACATGGCCGGTAAGCAAAGTCCGGATAGCATCGCAGCCTGCAAACAACTGGTTCAGATGAGCCGGAGCCTGCCGGTGCGTCAGGTTCTTCCTGCAGAACGAGAGCTGTTTCTGGCTCTGTTTGACGGAGAAAATCAGAAAGAAGGTGTCAATGCGTTCCTTGAGAAGCGTAAGCCTGATTGGAATTACTGAACACTGCCCTCTGCCTGATGTGTAAGCCGAGTTAACACTCTTGCGCCGGTCAGGTTCCCTGACCGGCTTGTGATACCTCCCCACACTTTTTATCCCTAGCCTTGCCCGCTGGTAGTGGTTGTATTGTGCAAGGTGATGTATGCAAAGTGGCGACGGACTGAGTGGAACCAGAAAGCGAACACACACAATGTGTTTAGAACTGGAGAAGCCGGACGCTGAAGTGTCTGTTCAGTCGAATACTCAGCTTTCTTATCGTGGCTGGATCGTCAATGAAGAGCCGGGAACGTCTGTTGTGTCGCAGTCATGTTCACCCTCGTTTGTATCTGATGGCGATATAAGTGCCAGGCGGATAAAGCATACAGAGTCTTCTGTCGCGCTCCGCAGGCCTTTTTGGGAGCCATTCCGGCGCCCCCCTGAGATCGGACTTTATCCATTTCCGTCTATGTGTGTGTCTTCTCGTAAGCTCACGTACATCACAGCATCGTTGCAGTTTCTTGTGTCAGCACTCAGTGACAGCGACCTCAATGCTCTTATCCATAAAGCGCCACCAACGAGGCACGGTGATTTATGGGTGACGTTGCGTGATGCATTCTGTGACTGCCAGATAGCGCTTCGCCAGCGTGAAGGTAGCAGTGTTCTACCTGCTGAAATGCTGGCCCGATTGATTCACGCCCTTTACCGCTATGGCTGTGCCACTACTCATCCCAGCGTGCACTATCTGTTTCCTTTTGAGGCGGAGGTGCATGGTATTGCCCCTTTGGAGTTTCTTCTGGAAAACCAACAGCACTTCAAGCTACGCACTCCCGCCACTTTTATGGGCTGTATGGCCGACATTCTTGCGGATGACCCGAGTAAAGAGTGGAGCGGCTTTGTGCAGCAGAATAGGGCAGATGTTTCCCAGATCGGTATGGTGTGCGGCTACGGTATCTCGAGCAAGGTTTTGGAGATCGAAGACTCTGTTGGTATCGCTATACCACTGGCTAACCCGTCCAAAGAGGCTGGTGTGGGGCTGGAGGGCTTGCTGCGTGGGATTAGCTGTCAGCGTGTGGACGATACACCTGTCTCACGGGCAAGGGCGCAGCAGTGTTACGAAGAGGAGCTGGCCAGACAACGGGAATCAGATAGTGAAACACGACAGTTGATCATAGACGATATTGAAAAACAGTTGGATGACATAGAAAGTTGGGATGAAACTCTCCCTCGGCCACACTACACAGGAAAGGAGTGGCATATCGGAGAACACAGCGATTCTGTGTTTATGAGTTTGCCGATTTTCCTTGAAGAAGAGGATAAACCACAGGTTGAGTGGGGAAACCTCGTGACTCTTATTTTCGATAGTGGCAGTAAAGAGGAGGTTGCAGATGTTCCTGAAGATCTGCGTACCTTCCAGTGCCAGAGAACCAAACGAGATGGTATTCCCGATGTGGTTGTTCATGATAAAACGACAGGTGATAACTACATCTATATCACGCTTAATCACCGTCATGGCGCTGCATTCCTTATCGCTCAGGAGTTATATCGTATTGCCGGATTCAAAACGATGGATGTAACTCGGATTCGCCGTGATGATAAGAGCAAATGTCATCTCCTTATCAGCCTGCCTATGCAGGATACAAGTGGGAAACAGGGCGGTGAAAGCTTCTGTTATAAGCATGAGACGGTGATGGCTCGTATGCGTGATGGTGCACGTTATGGGGCGGCTGTGGTTTTTGATGCGTTGTTAAAAAATGATGATGTGGCAAATAGTCGAATGGCGATTATTTCTCAGCCGGACCACAAGAATATTATGAGAACTTATGTGTATCGCTCTGAGTTTCACTGTTTGGGGTACAGTCGCAAAACGATACAGCAGAAAGCTGTTGAATCTGGAGTTCCTCTGGGCAGCAATGTCGTGAATGATTTGAACACTCTTCTGAAGGAAGAGTGCTTTAAATCCGCCAGGCACCACAATCAAATCAGGCTTGGCATGGAGCGATTGGGGAACCTGCAAGATGAAACCTTCCATGAAGTTGTTGCCCGTTATTGGCCGGGTTCACAGAGTGATGCGCAGGTGGTTGCAGAGCAGCTGCTTCAGCGCAAGGCTGCTCTGCTTTCTATGTCTGAATTCGCACCTTCCCCCGACAGGCTGGAAAAACCACTTGCGCCTGTCTTCCATGAGAAGCGCCATGTTGCTGCTGTCCGAGCGCTTTGTGAGAGTCATGGCGAAATGGAACTTCCCAATATCGTTGCAGGGGGCAAGCCTTTGGAAACGCGAGGACGGCTGCGTACTCTGCTGTGTCACACGGGAGATGCCCAGGAGCGCGGTGGTTACATCACTCTGCACAGAATTGGAGATGTCTGGTTTGTGGTGGATGACCTGAAAGGCGATGGTGAAGGAGGTATTTCTCTGGATGAATATGTGTCCCAAAAAGGCCTGAAATTCCTTGTTGATGGAGCGTTTCCTGCTGGCATAGCCACGCTGGAAAATATGCTCAAATGTGGTTTCCTGCGCACAACGCCAGAATTGATGCTGTGGGAGCTGGAAGCGGCTGAAAAACGCAGAGAGTGGCATCCGGACTTTGAGCAGGCTGTTATAAAGAGTTGGCAAAGTGCCTGTGGCTACACATCAGAAAACACATCAGATGATGAAAGCAGCGATGCGTTTATAGAGTGTGTTAGCCATTTTAGTGATGGACGATCCCCTACCGATCGAGTAAAAGAGCTGGAGCCTGAATTTGCACCAGAGCTTCCCGTGGGGCTATATAACATTCCGCACGGCGCCAGAATTGCCCCTGTGAGTAGCTTGTTTGTTGAGGTTGTTCAGAACGGCAAGCGTGTGAAAATTCCTCCAGCGTCGCTGACATAGAATAAATACGCACAGAAGCATGGAGGCTATCTGATAAAATAGAGTGATTCCCTTAAATTATTTCCATGACTGCTCATACCAGTCAGTTTTTTTGTCGCCTCTGTTAAAGGACTCTGTTATGCCAGCAAGCTTTACCCGCCGGCTCACACTGTGGTTGCTTGTTCTTACGTGTTCTCTGTTGACCGCCTGCCAGACATCTCAACGCGCATCGGACAATATGGCCAGCTCCCCCCAAACCAGTGGGCATTCCTCCCAGAGCACGACTGAAGAGACAGAAAGGAAAACCTGCCCAACCCGAGAACCTGTTGTGAAGACGCGTGTAGTCACTCGTACAGAGGTGATTTATCAGCCAGTTGAACTCGATCACAAGCTGGTTGTTGGAGGTGTGGAAACTGCTTACTTCCCCAACATGGGACAGCTCAAGGTGAGCGCGCGGGTGGATACCGGTGCGACAACCAGCTCCCTGCATGTGAAATCGGAAAAAGAGTTTGAGCGCGATGGCCGGCCCTGGGTTTCGTTTCTTGTTCCTGTCCCGGGATTGAAAGAACCCGTGAAAGTGGAGCGCCCTCTGGCGCGAAAAGTGTTTGTGAAGCGTAAAGGAAAGGAATCTCAGGAACGTCTGGTGGTGATGCTAACTGTACGTCTTGGCAAGTTGGAGAGAACCAGTGAGTTCACCCTGACAGACAGGGATAACTTTGAGTTTCCCGCATTGATTGGGCGTAACTTCCTCACGGATATGGCGATAGTTGATGTCAGCCATGAATATCTGGCTACCGAAAAATAGGCCTGCTTCGAGTTAACTTATGAACAGT
Source organism: Parendozoicomonas verongulae (assembly GCF_009711465.1). Lineage (GTDB taxonomy): Bacteria > Pseudomonadota > Gammaproteobacteria > Pseudomonadales > Endozoicomonadaceae > Sansalvadorimonas > Sansalvadorimonas verongulae. The sequence goes on from NZ_SMME01000747.1 coordinate 5,803, forward strand.
AATAAAAAACAGGTCTTGTTTGTAGTGATGGCTCTGGTTGTGCTGGGGCTGTCGGTGGCGATTTACAAAAATGTCAGCCTTGGCTTTCCGTTCTTCCCGGGAGAGTCTGCCCTGATTTGGGATGTTGAAGCGAAGGTGACATTCAAGGCAGAAGACGGGCCTGCAATGGTTTCTCTGGCTATGCCCGAGCCTGGCGGTCATTACAGTATTCTTGATTCCACGCATGCGACACCCGGCTATGGGTTTCGTAGTGTGGAGCATGATGGTGTTGAGCGGGTAGAGTGGACACGTCGAACGGCATCTGGGCAGCAAAATCTGTATTATAAAATTAAGGTGCAAGACAGCCTCCCGGAAACCGCTGTTTCACCGGGCGTAGGTGTATCGGACGACAATGAACGGGTTGCTGGGGCAACACTCTACTTCCCTGAACTGGAAGGTGCCTACCGCGTAGCAGCGGATAATCTGATTGATACTATACGAGCACAATCGTCTGACGACTTGAGCTTTGCATCTCTTTTGATCAGTAGCTTAAATGAAACCAAGTCCCGCCCTAATGCGGCGTTTTTGAATGATCTTCTTTCCTCCCACAATTCTGTAACTCGCTACACCCGTGTCGATCTGATCATGAAGCTGCTACAGGACGCAGGCCTGCCAGTACGCAAGGTACGTGGTGTGATGTTGGAAAACAGCCGCCGTAACCAGCCATTGGTGGATATGGTGGAGGTACTGACGGGCAAAGACTGGCATATGCTCAACCCTCAAAGCGGTGCTGAAGGTATGCCGAAAAACTTTATGCCCTGGCAGCGTGGCGGGGTGTCTCTGCTGGATATTACCGGTGGTCATAACTCCCGCATAACTTTCTCGGCCTTATCACGCTCTGTACCAGTGTCGGAACTGGCCGTAACTGCTGCACGGCATAGCCGGGCGGCTCTTGTGGACTTCTCCCTTTACAGCTTGCCGATTGAAGAGCAGAACGCTTATCGCTATATCCTCCTTGTCCCCATTGGCACACTGATTGTTGTGCTGATGCGTATTCTGGTGGGGCTGAAAACCAGCGGCACATTTATGCCGGTGCTGATCTCCCTCGCCTTTCTGCAAACCCGTTTGCTACCGGGGGTGGTGATTTTTGTGTCAATTGTTTCCATAGGCTTATGGATTCGATTTGTTCTCAGTCGGCTAAATCTACTCCTTGTGGCACGAATATCATCGGTGGTTATTGTCGTGATAGGGATTATGGCCGGGATGAGCGTGCTCAGTTACAAGATGGGGATTCAGCAATCCATGTCGGTAACTTTCTTCCCGATGATTATTCTGGCATGGACTATTGAGCGAATGTCCATTCTCTGGGAAGAGGAAGGGCCGATGGATGTGTTAATAAGCGGCGGTGGTAGTCTGTTGGTGGCGGTACTGAGTTATGTGGCAATGACGAACCGGTTTATCGAGCACTTGACGTTCAATTTCCCCGAACTTTTGCTCTGTGTGCTTGGTTTTACTTTGCTGTTGGGGCAGTACACTGGTTATCGATTACTGGAACTGCGTCGTTTTCGTCCCATGGTTGAGGACTGATCACTATGTTTCTGAGTTCTCTGTTTGAACGCCGAAGGAGCTTGCGTGATCGTGGTGTCCTGGGAATGAATCAGCGTAATAATGCGTATATCGGCCGTTATAATGATCGGGCGAAGTTCCCGGTTGTGGACAATAAAGTCACCAGTAAAAAACTGGCGATTGAGGCAGGTGTCGCAGTTCCCAAGCTGCTGCATATTATTCGCACACAGTACGAAATTTTTGCCTTACGCCCGGAACTGGAGCAACTGGATGAATTTGTGATCAAGCCTGCTAAGGGCAGTGGTGGTAAAGGCATTCTGGTTATTACCGGGCGGGAAGGTAATGAGTGGGTCAAAGCCAGCGGCAGCCGTGTCACTTTTGATGATATTGAACGACATATTTCCAACACCTTAGGTGGGTTGTACAGCCTTGGTGGTAACAGTGATATTGCGATGATCGAAGGGTTGATCAAGGCGGACCCTGTCTTTAATCGTTTCAGTTTTGAAGGCGTGCCAGATATTCGCACCATTGTGTTTCAGGGCTACCCGGTGATGGCAATGATGCGTCTGGCAACCCGTTCTTCCGATGGTAAGGCCAATTTGCACCAGGGGGCTGTGGGTGTGGGGCTGGATCTGGCAACAGGTAAAAGCCTGAAAGCTGTACAGTTTGACCGACAGGTAAATCATCATCCAGATACCGGCCATTCATTTGCTGATTTGAGCATTCCCCACTGGCGCAGGTTGCTGGAACTCTCTTCCGCCTGTTTTGATATGACGGGACTGGGATATCTCGGTGTGGATATTGTGTTGGATCGTATCCATGGGCCATTGATTCTGGAGCTGAATGCCCGCCCGGGGCTGGCAATCCAGATTGCCAATGGACAGGGGCTTCTTCCTCGCCTGAAAACCATTGAAGGTTTGCCAAAAACTCATGCTTTGGCTACTGAGCGTGTGGATTATGCTCAGGTGACATTCAGCGAGCATGAGCCAGCTTGGATACCGGCTCAGAAGTCGGAGCTTGAGACTGCCTAACAGGGGTAGCGAACGGCCAGTGCTTCCAGAATGATCTTGGCAGGATTTTCGTTCCAGGTATCCGGAATCTTTTTGGTGTACTTCACCGACAGCTCGATGGCGTATTCTGTGCTGACATTCTCAGGAACGCAGAACTGCTTAATAGGCGTTGTGCGTTCTATATCCCGCATAGCGGACATTGTGGCTGATGTGTAGGCGTAACAGCGCTGCCAGTTCTTTGATGACCCTTGCATCATGGCGCTCTGGTTGATTGCCTGATAGTCACCGCACACGTTCATGTAATCTTTGGCGCTCACAAGGGGGTTAAAGGGAGTGAAAGGTGCGGTTTGTACACCGCTGTATGGATCTTCGGCACTGTAATACTGGGGAGACACAGCAGATGCCTTTGTTGCCCAAAAGCCTATAAGTACCCAGACCATTGCTTTCGCATAGTCTGGCGGCGT
>NZ_SMME01000353.1 GCF_009711465.1 Parendozoicomonas verongulae
GCTTATCTGTACTCGCATCAACAACAATAACAGGTGTAGCGATCAGAATAAGCCAAAGGTATGAGGCATTTGCCAACCTTTGCAATGAGCATAACCTCCGATTCAACCCAGGCACGAAAGGCTAGTCGATGGGTAAGGCTGGGACAATTTATTTCCTTTTACTCCGCTTATCCTTGCATTGGGTGTTACTGCTATGCTGGCGGTGATACTGAAACTGGTTAACCGAATCGAAGGTGATACCACAGGAGCAGGTAGCGTTCAGCCTCCCCTTGCACCGGGCGTCTTGACTACTCTGGCGATGAGCCTTAAGCAGGCTGACCGAATCGAAGGTGATACCACAGGGGCAGGTAGAGTTCCACTTTCCCTTGCACAGGATGTCTCGGCTGCCCTGACGGTGAGAGTTCAACAGACTGACTGTATCGAAGGTAGCGCCACAGGAACAGATGGTGCTCCGCTTTCCCCTGCACTGAGCGTCATTGCTGCTATGGCGGTGAGAGTCAAGCAGGCTGACCGTATCGAAGGTGGTGCCGCAGTGGCAGGTAGTGTTCCACTGTCCCTTGCAACAGCTGTTTTTGCTGCCCCGGCGGTGGGATTTAAGCTGGTTAACCGTATCGAAGGT
>NZ_SMME01000043.1 GCF_009711465.1 Parendozoicomonas verongulae
ATCACAGGGGGTGTTTACCTGCCCTCCGGCGGCCTGGGCGCGCAGCCGGGTATAGATATCAAGAGCTGCTTTCAGGTTATCTGTGCCTCCCATAGCCTCGAGATGTCTGCCCAGTGTTAGTTCGATAACCTTGTCATTACAGGGGATGTCTGGCTGCCCCCCGGCCACCCGGGTGCGCAGCATGGTATAAATGTTCAGGGCTGCTCTCAGGTTGTCCG
>NZ_SMME01000667.1 GCF_009711465.1 Parendozoicomonas verongulae
ATCCAGTGCTATTCGTATATATTTTCCCGGCATCGGAGTGACAGGTGGCTAGCTTATCCCGGTTACGATATTTGGGTTTTGTTGTGTCACATTTGTGATTTATGGTTTCTGGATCAACAGGGCCGAAGACGATTTCGCAATGCGCGCAGAGGAAGTGCCTTTCTCCTCTTCCGTTAACACCCCATGTAATGCCGCTCATAACTACAACTCCTCAACCCCAATCCCCAGCTCCCGCGCCAAGTGATAATCATCAATTCGCTTTCGCACTTTCATACGCTGAACCTCTTCGGATCTGGCCGTAACTTTTCGCGGCGCTTTTACAGCAGGGCGGGTTTTAACAACAAGCGGGCGCTTATTCGTTTGTTTCTCAACACGTTTGCTGGTGGCCGCTGCTTTCTTTTGAGCCTTGATCTTTTCCTCATTGCGGGCGTAGTAGGCACGGTTGGCTTTTTGTTTTGCTGTGAGCGTTTCCATGGTGGCCACCTTAATTAATAAGCTGCAAAGCAGGCTTTTTGCGCTGGCCGTCTCCCAGCCACTTCGTTGATGAAAGAAACGCCAGGGCGCCAGAAGCTTGTTCAAACACGAACCTGTTCTCCTCGGCCTCCTTTGCATACACAGCCATTACATCCTGCATGCTTGTGACAGAGTGGAACCACTGGCCAGAGAATCGGCATTCAAAGCGAATGAACTGTTCGTCAATCTCAAGGTTGCACACAGCAAGTGCGCTCACATTCAGTGCTACTTGCCCACCACCTGCCTGAGTGTGACCAGCTGGAAGAGACTGCTGCCCCTTTTCCAGATTCACCAGAATGTAGGGCGTAAGACCGGATTCGGTAATCCAGTTAATGGCAGTTTGTACCAGAAAGTATTTCAATGGTTTCATCTCTCAGCCCCCCACAAACATATCTTCAAGGGTCACTCCATCATCAAACATGCGGTGATGGGGGATACTGGCAACGGGTTCTGTTCCATCCCACCCGTCCGGCCATGTGTTCTCGTTGATGAGTTCAAGAATTCTGACTTTCTCCTCATCGTTGAGGATGTCTATCTCTGGGCGGTTGATTCGCCTGGCTTGATCGTTTACCTGTTCCTGAATCCGGCAGACTTCATCCAGAGCCCAAAGGCGAGCGTCCATAGTCAGTGGCCCCATGCGCTGCTGACCTTTGGCAAGGGTGCCGTCCTTTTTGGTTTTGCCAGCAGGCTGGCGCAATCTGTTTTCAGGCTTGCGCAGAGCTTCGTAAATATCAGACAGTCCCAGTAATGGCTTCAGATAAGTCCAGCGCGGGGATTGAATAATGGTATTGAGCGCCTTGTCTTCCTGAGCAAGCGGGCAAGCGGTGCAACCTGTTCTGGCGTTTACTTCTTCCGCTTCATCACCGCCATAAGCGTCGGCGATTGCCGCAGTAGACCAGTCGCCAAACTCATACTCTGGTGCCCAGTGCTTTAACCACTCCCACACGTGACACACACGCCAGTGCAGGATAGGAGCCAGCGTACTGATACGGCCTTTCAAGCCTTTGGCATTGGGCAGAGCTTCCTGAAACCAGCCCTGACCACACTCCGCACCATCTTTACCGCAGCTCATCATGATGCGGTTATCACGAATGGCAGACTCGCCCTGTCGCACACCGGTAATGGTGAGAATCTTTCCAGATTCATCACACAGCTGTTCCAGTGCGGCCTCCATTGGGTCCATCTTGATCTGGCGCGTACACCAGCGCATTGTCCCGTTATTGGGAGGTGGCACACCACGGCCCAGCATGTAAACCAGAAACCGCTTATCCATTTCAGCCATCACACGCTTGAACTCAATACCCCTCTCTTCCAGCTCTTCGGCGATCTGAGTGGCAGCTATGGCCAGTGGTGGCAGTTCCATTCTTGTGTCAGCCAGCAGAACCGTTAAACGCTTAGGGGATGGCAACTTGCCGGAATCAATCAGATAAATGATCAGGCTGACCGTTGCGCTTGAATCTTTTCCGCCTGACCATGTAATCACCCAGTGGTCATGATCAGGACCGTAGGCCTGCATGCTCTGGGCAGTCATCTCAATAGATTCTGTCATCTGGAGGCGATGGCTCACTCCTGAGAAAATATCAACCTGATTACTCATGCCAGCTCCTCCGTAAGAGCGTCCAGCTGGCGACGAATGTCGTGGATAGGGTGCAGAATATCGGTACGGTTCACCTTGAGCTGATCCATCAACTCCACCAGCTGATCTTCCAGTGTGCCGGCAATGGATAACGCAGCTTCCTGATTTGCACCGCTGTCTTCACTCTGGCACTCAAGATCGCACTCGAGAGATTCCACTTCGTCTTCCAGTTCACGGATGCGCTCAAGCAAGCCATCAACATCATGACCTTCGGCTGGCTTCTGGCTAACAGTGTGGTGCTGATGCCATGCCGCCAGAGTGCCTGGGTGAAACGCGTCGTAGTGACAGGCCTCTTCAAGAGTGAGGCTGTAAATTGTGGCCGGGCTCATGCTTCAACCCCCTGATAAGTCATATAAGCCAGCTTTTCCTTAACACTGTTCAGCCATGACTCAGACATTTTGTAATGCATGTAGATGCTGTTGCTGTACACACACTTCTCAGCAGGGTCTGTAACAGAATCATCTGTTACGAATACAGAGACATGATTGATTGCGCCGGATACGTTAACGTTTACAGTCAGGCTGTTTTTCATAGAGCTGATCTGCATAGCCAGCATGGTGATATATGACACCAACCTCATACACTCTGCAGAGACTGGCACGACTGGCATATCGTTAGGGTTCTTGCGCTTGCTCATGCCGCCACCTCATCACTTTGATGTTCAACACCACCCAACCCCATAAACTGATCATCAATCAGCCCTGCCAGCGTGCTGCACATCAGCGTCATATCCGCATCAAAGCGTTCGGCTTCGGTATCTGCGTTCAGGCTGTCTGACTGTTCCAGCAGCGTGTCAGTAAACTTGAAGTTGCTCAGGCGCAGGTCATCATTGAGCTTGAAAGTGCAGGCCGCGTCGTAATGCATATCCAGCTGGCTCACCTGCATACCGGTTCGGATGTGGCTCAGTATTTCATCACTGAGAACGTTCTGACGCTTGGCGCGGATCTCGCCGCCATCGTCGCCCAGGTCTTTCAGCAGAACACTGTCTCCCAGCTTCATCATGTGCGGTACTGATGTGGGGTGTTCCAGCCAGCGGGTCATAGTGCTGGCAGGTGAGTGTTTCAATGCTGGTGGCACGATAGGTAGAGAGCCGAGAACGGAGCGTACAAGGCTGGTGAGCTCTTCTGCTTTACGAAAGCTGGACGCATCCACAACAAACCGGCGAGCTTTCAGATCAATCCATGCCCGTACACGGGTGCGGCGGGTGAAGGCGCGGGGCAACAGATCAAGG
>NZ_SMME01000707.1 GCF_009711465.1 Parendozoicomonas verongulae
TAAATAACTATTATCCCTGAGGCGAGTGCGCCCACTACCACGAAAACAGTTTCAATCATAGGGATTCTATCGGCGGGAGCTGCCAGTCACTGACAAACATATTTGGTATAGACTGTCTTGATCTATATAAATAATGCAATATTATAACATCCCCAAATTATCTAACTCTAAGGTGTCCCAATCTCACCATGCTGTACTCCCGCGGCCTCCGCTTTTTAGCCAAATCATTATTATCCTGTTTAGTGCTTGTGTCTTCGGTGGCAATGGCCGCAGAACCTAAAGTAGTAGTGAGCATCAAGCCCCTTGAGCTGATCGCCTCTGCTATCACAGACGGTGTGACCACCCCTGAGCTTCTGCTGCAACCCGGCACATCTCCCCATAACTACAGCCTGAAACCTTCCGATATCCAGAAGCTTGCTTCTGCCAATGTCGTGTTCTGGATAGGTGAAGACCTGGAGGGTTTTCTGGAAGCTCCCCTGCAGCATTACGCCTCTGATGCCAAGAGCATTGAGCTGATGCACGCGCCTGACATGAAAATCCAGCGTTTCAGCAGTGCCAAAGCCGATGATCATGAGGACCATGACCACGCCTCCCATGCTGCTCATATTGAGTCAGACCATGGAGGCCATCACCACCACGGTATTTACGACCCACACGTATGGCTCTCCCCTGACAACGCCATCGCCATGGCTGCGGCTATGACTCAGACTCTGTCTGAAATAGATAAAGACAATGCCGACGTGTACAAGGCTAACTACAGTCACTTTGCGGAGATAGTGAAAAAAGCTGACGCCACAAACAAAAACCTACTGAGCGATCTGCACGATAAAGGCTTTTTCGTATTCCACGATGGCTGGGGCTACTTCACCCACCACTACGATCTGAAAGTACTGGACGTGTTCACTCTCAGCCCAGAGCAGCAACCCGGCGCCCGCCACATGCTGCAACTGCGCAACAAACTGAAAGATGCTGGACAAACCTGTGTGTTCCGCGAACCCCAGTTCCATCCAGCCTACTTGGCTACTATGGTTGATAAACTGCCCGTTAAAGTGGATGTGATTGACCCTCTGGCCTCTGAAGTCCTTGTACAGCCCCGCTCCTACCCTGAGTATCTGACGCAGCTGTCCACCACTATTCAAGGTTGCCTCACCTTAAGCCACAGCTAACCGTAACAGGCTTCTGCGCGGGGCTTATTTCCCCGCGCACTTTGCCGATGATCTATAGAAGCTGGTTCACTCTGGCTCACTTACTATAGGGATTCGGCAGGCCATGGGCTTTTCCACTCGCACACTCATCATTACATGCCTGACTCTTGTGTTCGCAGGCTGCATGCACTTTCCCAGTTGGCCGCCAGCCTCCGAGGAGGCGCTGCAGGCGACTGTAATTTACCGCACTCTGCGGGATGAACAGCGCATAGCCACAATCACTTTTTATCGAAACAGCCCGACAAAAGTCATCAGCGACCAGGTTCTGGATAAAAACAAAAACATCGAGCTTCCTCAAACAGACCGTTCTCTCACCCCCCTCAGTTACAGGTTCGATGGGATTTATGCTGAATCCAAAACAGAGCAACCTACCCGCTTGGTATCTGGAAAAAACCTGACCGATCCGGTTTTGGTCATTACGCCAGATCCTCACCTGCATATTCTCAGTTATATTGGCCTGCAAGGGCGAAAACCAGTGCTCAAACTGCGAACTATTTACAAAGGACATGTGTCAGAAAAAGGCTCTGTACTGCCTCTTTCTGCAAGTGTGGATAGCTACATAATCAGCGACTTCATCCGACAGGAGGCCCTATGAGCGCACCAAGAGGAAGTCAGGGCAGTATCGGGCCTGTGAATATTTCTCAACCCTCTGAAACACAGTCCCAGAAAGATACAAAGCAGGGCAGTTCACAGCGTTCAGTCTCCCAGGCCCAGCCATCCCAAGATCATTCTGTAAGTCAGGGACAGGGCGGTGAGAACAACTCTGCAAACGACACAAAGGATGTTAGCCAAAGACAAACTCAACCCACCAGGCAACCACAAACTGAAGCTGAAATGAGGCTTGAGAATGCCAAAGGGCAGCTGACAAACGTTATGTCCAAGCTCTGGCTGAGGGATCAGTTACAAATAACCCGGGAGCTGGCCTCACTCACACCTGAGCAGGCAGACATTCTGGCCAACAAACTACAGATTGTGATTAAAATTCAAATGCCAGACAGTGATGAGGTTGTGCAGCTTATTCCCCGCCTGGAGGGTAAAGGAGGGGTTGGACGTGATCATGAGCCAGAGGGTTACAGGTTTCTGAGCACCCATTGTGAAGCCCTCTATAACCGCCTGAATGCCCACGCAAAACCCAGCGATATCTATGATCAGTACGTTGTTTACAGAAACGAAGTTTTTAAATGGGGGCGTGAAGTTGCGACCGCAAAAGGAGAGTTATTCGATTATGAAAGAGATGTGTATGTAAAAATGGTGGTATCTGCATTTAATCATGAAACGACTGAAAAAGGTGTGAGTTTCAAGTTTTTCCGAGGAGGGCCGGATACCAGTCAATACAAAGATCCCGGTGATCTCAGTACCCCTCCTCTCCAAAAGAAGAAGAAAAAGAAAAGCAAGAAGAACAAGCAGCCTCAGCTGGAGTTCCGCATCAATGCCGATGAGGATGAAATCAGAAAGCATGCCGGGTCTATCAGTGATGCAGAAAGCCAGGCCAGCAATGGCAGCAGTAGTTATCACACCTCCCCCGAGGCCAATAGCCAAAACAACAATGGCCAGAGTAATTAACGGTACCTGAGTGGAAAACCTCCGCTCAGGTGCATACTATTCCCCCTAATAACAAAATACATATTTATAATGGGGGAGTAATGTATGGCTATTTTCAAGGAACACATTCGCCAGATGGGCGCATACAAGCCCCCCCTTGAAGGCCGCAATCCTCACAGTAACCTACTTCTGGATTTCAATGAGCGCACACTCCCTGTTAGCCAACCCATCATTAAGGCGCTGACAGATTACATCCATAGCGGCTGCATGCAGACCTACCCCAGCTATGGTGATATCACCCAAAGATTGGCTTGCTATTGTAGTGTTGATGAAAATCAGGTGATGATCACTAATGGGTCGGATCAAGGTATCGATCTGATTTTTCGAGCATCCTGTAAAGCAGGGGATGAAGCCATTATTCCCGCCCCCACTTTTGCCATGTATCAACAATGTGCGCAAGTTGAGAATCTCACCATAGTTGAGCCGTTTTATACTCAGAATGGTGGCTTCCCAACAGAAAGTGTAATTAACGCAATCAACGAGAAAACCCGCATTATCGTGATTGCGAGTCCCAATAACCCCTGTGGCACCCCGGTATCGAAAGAGGACATCCTGCGTATTGCAGCCGCAGCCCCCTTCAGCACAGTTCTGGTTGATGAATGTTATTACGAGTACACCAAATTCACCGTTGCCAACGAACTTAATCAATACCCCAACATTGTGATTACCCGCACCTTCTCAAAAACCTGGGGTCTGCCATCCATTCGCTTTGGCTATATCCTCTCTGCTGCTGAAAATATTCCTCCACTGCTCAATATTCGTGGCCCTTACGATATCAATCATTTAGCAGTCGTTGCGGCTCAGGCGGCTTTGGATAATCCGGAGTACACAACACAGTATGTTGATGAGGTGATGACGGTATCCAAGCCCTTGTTTGAGGCGTGGTTGCAGGATAACGTCATCGACTTTTGGCGCAGCTGCACCAATTACATCTGGATCTTCCCGGAGAACCCGGAAACAATGAACAACACGCTGATAAAAGCGGGCATTCTTGTACGCCCAAAGAGCGATCGCGAAGGACGCCAAGGGCTAAGAATCACCCTTGGCACCAGAGAGCAGACGGAACGCCTTATCGCAGTATTGGATAGTGTTTAGTCACTCGCCATCCGGGAAGAGAAATATCCGGATTCGGCGGCAAAGGACACGGAGAAGGAATCAGGGCAGCTATAACTGCGACCAGAATTTGAGGGCTACACCTGTAAGAAAATATTTTTGCATACTTCAAGCTCTCCTACATTGTTATTCCTTGTTATAAGCTCTCTTGCCCCATCAACATACCACCCAAAAAGATTCCCAGAAAGAGCATGATCACCATCCCCGCTGGCAGAAGCACACCAAGGATAGTGACTATCGACTTCATCCGCTCCTCCTGATCCCGACGGTTCCAGTGCTGGATACTGATCGTTCGATCATCATCCAACTCAGTCGCCAGCCCACAGCTGCGACAATTCACCTGCCACAAAACATCATCGGCAACAGGAAACTCAATCACTTCCGCATCCCCCCGGCAGGAAGGGCAACGTTTTAATATGTGTGTTGTCATTCTCTAAGAATAGCGGGACTGAGAATGTTGGCATAAGCTCCAACAACTCTCATTTGGAGAGTAAAAATATGCGAAAGGTATTCCTGCTTTTCCTGCGTGCGCATATTTGGCTGGCAGCGTGCAAGCAGAGGACATAGTCAGCAAAGCCGATGAGAGGGTTCACCCTTAAAAGCTGCGGCCTGCTTATCGGCAAAACCGCAGTTTATTGTAAGCAGCCAGAGAAGCACCTGTTTTACGACAACTACAACCTGACTTCACGCGAGCACCGCCCGGAGAGTACTACTCTGCAGCTTCCCGCCAACTCTCTGAGAAGGCCAACGATGCTGTACTGAAGGGTTGATCATCGTACTTACACGGCCAGATCTGCCCAGCAGCATGCTCCCCGTTCAAAGTAAGCCATGCTTCACGTGCAGGTAACATAACAACACTGACACCGTACTTTCGCTCAGGCAATTGGCTTGGCTGGTCGTGTACCATAAGCATCGGATCGATAAAGTTACTCCAAGTTAAAACAACCTCATCTGTCGCGCTTTTTACTTTCTGGATCCACTGGCTTTGCGTATCTCCCTCTTGTGAAAACTCAGCATGAATAACATCAATATCATCACTTGAGGTTTCTGGGTTCAACATACCCTGCACGGTTGTTTGCAGCCAGCGCACCATGGCCAGGTTATCGGAATAAATACGCCAGTTGTTGTCGGTCAATTCGCTCTTGATAAACAGTGCATGACCCGCCCCTTCGGGGGAGTAGTTGATTGTCCACAGGCTCGCATCGGTCGAGAGTGGTTCACCGTTTCCATGACTCAGGCGAATAAAGGGGTTTTCCCCATTTAAAAGAATCTTACCAGGGGTAATTGGTGGAAATGCTGGTCCAGATTCACTGGTCATATCGTAATTAGCTGTCATTGCTTTTCCTCTATATACTTTTGGCAGGTAAGCTCCCTGAATTTTTTATTCTTCACAGCCTCTCCCTCTTAACCCCAAGAGAGACCATGAAGTTTTTATATATCAAAAAGTGATCAATAGCCGGATCAGTTAAAGAGCAAAGCCGCCATCAACAGAAATAACCTGGCCGGTTACCCATGATGCCGTAGGCTCGGCTAACTGAACAATCCAGTGGCTTATATCCTCAGGAACACCGCGGCGCTGCAGCGGCGTTCCAGCTGTTTCCTGCTCTTCCACCTGCGCAGCCTGTTCTTCCGTCAGCCCCATCATACCAGTTAAAGCACCTGAGTAAGTTGGTCCAGGAGCAATAGCATTAACACGAATCTCAGGGGCCAGTTCCAGCGCCCAGGATTTGGTGAGGTAATCCAGAGCTGCTTTACTGGCTCCGTAATGGCCAATCATCTTAGCAGGCATCTGCCCGATAACGCTGGAAACATTGATAATTGTTCCCTTTGTCTTTTTAAGATGAGGAATGCTTGCGGCTGCCAGCAGGCTGCTACCAACAACATTCACAGACAGAACATTGTTGATTTGCTCTAAAGTAACATCTTCGAGTAGTGCTGTAGCACCCGCTCCCGCATTGTTAACCAGTACGTCCAGCTTTCCCCATTTAGCAATCGCGGTATCCATAATCAGCTCGGCGCTGGAAGGGTCACCGCTATCAGCAACGAGGATAGAAATATTTTCGTGCAAGGAAGCCACACTTTTCAGTGCCTCTTCCCGGCGACCCGTTATCAGAACCTGTGCACCCTTTTGGGCAAACTCCAAAGCTGTTGATTTACCGATACCACTGCTGCCACCGGTAATAATGACTGTTTTTCCTTCCATTTCAACTCTCTCAAGTAAACCAAAAAACCAGACTTAACCTTCAGAGAGTGGGCGCAGGTAGATAGCTTCACGCAGC
>NZ_SMME01000765.1:0-1873 GCF_009711465.1 Parendozoicomonas verongulae
CAGACAGGCCGATCACTATGCAGAGACTGCCGACAACAGAGTTCAGCCTGAAGAGCATTCCCTTTTTTCCCTTAAAAAAATAAAGAAGATAGGCGGAATATTCAGGTCGAAATGGCAACTTTTTCTCTGGTTGGTTGTCTTACCGAAACAGGATTAACTCGGTAATCATGGATCTGTGGATGATAACTCCTTCTCAATCAAGTCATGGTACAAGTAATGCGGTAGTCACGGGGTCGGTAGCGCACCCTGTGGCTGCCTCTGCGTCTAATTTGGTTAAGGCGGAGTTATCTACAGGGTTTGTCCGACAGCCTTTAAGTGAAACGTTAGTAGAACCCCAGATGGAGACACAGCCGATTGCTTTGCGCCTAACAACCCCCTGTTTCCCTACCTGTCCGGGTGAGATACCCTCGATTCTACCCCCTCCAGCTCCTTCTTTGCACACGGCCATGGAGCGGGAGCTTTTGTTATGCAGGACCGATCATTATACATTTCCCTCAGAAACCATAGCTCCAGAAGGCGTATCCTCGGATTATGACCCTCTCATGTTTGTGCAGGGCTCTGGACAGGGGAGTGTTACAAAACTGATGGCGCATATTACAAAGGCCGTGAAAAACCGGCATGTGTGGACCTCAATGCCAGAGAAAAACTTTCCTGAACCAACCTCTGAGGCCTGCAAGCGGGCCATGCGTTGGCAGGCGCAGGCTATTGCCCTCAGCTCAGACAGGCCTGATTATCTGATTATCAACCAGTCTGATAAGCTCATGAGCCATTTTATTAACAGGCCTGATTTGATACAACGCTATGTCTTCGACCAAGGGCTAAAGGAAAAACTCATATCAAGCCGCTATCCACGGGCACAACTTACAAAACATGAAGGATACCTGTTGGAAGAATCTGCCGTGCGGTATCGGGATCGTATTGATTCACATTTAGATGAAAACCGTAGGTTACTGGGTGACATGATTCTCAGGCTGGAGTCCGAAATTTCTTCCCATTGTCCTGTGCAGCTGGGCCCAACTATCAGACTTAGTCGTACAAATGTGGGGCTCTACAGTTATATCGGCGAGCTGGGAAAACTCCGTTGTGGGGAGGCTTGCTGCAGTTATCCTTACTTGAAGCTTCTGCAGGCTCGCCAGCCTTTTTTTATACCAGTCTTATGCCATTTGCAGATACAGGGCCAGAGCGGTGAAATTAAACGCCGTCTTATTCCCTTTGCAAGTGATCACATGTTTATTATGCTGGTGCACCCCTCCCAGTTTCAGAAAACCGGAAGACTGTTAAAGCTGAATCGGGTAACCTGCCGCTTAAAAGAACCAATGTCTGTCAATGAGAGAATATCATCATCCCTTCTGACCCCTGACTTATTCCGGGACAATTACACGGTTATTGCAGACCCCTGGTTACAGGAGTCATGGGAAATGAGCGGGAATAACTGGGCCCGTTTCTTTAAAAAGGTGTGCCGCGAGTGCAATATCGCAGTGTTTAATGAATACATTCTTCAGTTTCATCCGATTTTTTAACATCTTCACCCATAAGTACCCGGACCATTGCTTTCGCATAGTCTGACGGCGTCTTTTTCCGCCTTCCACATGAAGAACAAAATTATGGAACTTCTACCCATAGCCATGATCTAACAGTCAATAATTCTCTGGAATGATTGAATGGATTCAATACAGACTACCCTATCTTCTCCTGCTATACACAAACCCCTCATCTGCGTCAATTATTAAAAACTGCGCTATCGAGTCACAGGTGGAAATGGCAACTTTTGCTCTAGTTGGTTGTCTAACGGACATAATGCAATCGGTAGTAATGGATCAGTGGATGATGACTCCCTCTCAGCCAAGTCATGGTACAAGTAATGCGGTAGTCA
>NZ_SMME01000765.1:1883-12137 GCF_009711465.1 Parendozoicomonas verongulae
AGTTGGAAGCACACCCCGTGGCTGCCTCTGTGTCTAATTTGGTTAAGGAGGAGTTATCTGCAGGGTTTGTCCGACAGCCTTTAAGGTTGGTAGAACCCCAGAGGGAGACACAGCCGATTGCTTTGCGTGTAACAACTCCCTGTTTCCCTGCCTGTCCGGGTGAGATACCCTCGATTCTACCGCCTCCAGCTCCCCCTTCGCGTACGGCCATGGAGCGGGAGCTTTTGTTATGCAGGACCGATCATTATACATTTCCCTCAGAAACCATAGCTCCAGAAGGCGTATCCTCGGATTATGACCCTCTCATGTTTGTGCAGGGCTCTGGAACGGGGAGTGTTACAAAACTGGTGGAGCATATTATAAAGGCAGTGAAAAACCGGCATGTGTGGACCGCAATGCCAGAAAAAAACTTTCCTGAACCAACCTCTGAGGCCTGCAAGCGAGCTATGCGTTGGCAGGCTCAGGCTATTGCCTTCAGCTCAGACAGGCCTGATTATCTGATTATCAATCAGCCTGATAAGATCATGAGCCATTTTGCTAACAGGCCTGATTTGATACAACGCTATGTCTTCGACCAAGGGCTAAAGGAAAAACTCATATCAAGCCGCTATCCACGGGCACAACTTACAAAACATGAAGGTTACCTGTTGGAAGAATTTGCCGGGCAGTATCGGGGACGCATCAGTTCACATTTAGATGAAAAGCGTAGGTTACTGGCCGGCATGACTATCAGGCTGGAGTCCGAAATTTCTTCCCATTATCCTGTGCAAGTGGGCAAAACTATCAGGACTAATCGTAGAGATGTGGGGCTGTTCAGTTATATCAGCCAGCTGGGAAAACTCCGTTGTGGGGAGGCTTGCTACAGTTATCTTTACTTGAAGCTGCTGCAGACTCGCCAGCCTTTTTTTATACCACTCTTATGCCATACGCACATACAGGGCCAGAGCGGTAAAAAGAAACGCCGTATTTTTCCCCAGGCAAGAGATCACATGTTTATTATACTGATGCACCCCTCCCAGTATCATAAAATCAGAAGACTGATAAAGCTGAGACAGATCACCTGCCGCCTGAAGGAACCGATTTCTGTCAACGAGAGAATATCTTACCCACTTGTCTATGCAGAGGGTGGTAACCCCGTAACATCTTCATCCTTTCTAACGCCTGACATATTCCGGGATAATTACACGGTAGTTGCAGACCCCTGGTTACAGGAGTCATGGGAAATGAGCGGGAATAACTGGGCCCGTTTTTTTAAAAAGGTGTGCCGCGAGTGCAATATTGCAGTGTTTCATGAATACACTCTTGAGTTTTATCCCGTGTTTTAACATGTTGTCCCATACAAAATTATGGAACTTCTATCCATAGCCTTGATCTAACAGTCAATAATTCACCGGAATGATTGAATGGACTCAATACAGGCTACCTTACCTTCTCCTGCCAGCTGTGTGCGGCCTTGTGAAACCGACAGAGAACCCTCTCAGGCAAAAGATACTGGTTGGGGGGAGGCATTATGGCCGACTGTCAGAACTGTTTCTCCTCAGCCCGTTGAGCCTGTGTCACTCAACCCTTCCTGTGCTTCAGAACTCCCCCTTTTCCGTCGTACCTATCTGAACGAGTGTCAGGCCCTTGTTCGCCGTTTTCTGCACAAGCCTTTACCTGGGGAACAGATGCATGAGGGTTCTATTCCACGTATGGCCCATGGCGCTCAGCATCAGTGTCGTACGGCCTGCTGGATACCCGTATTACTGGCCTGGCGGTGTCAGATTGGTGACCAGGAGGCCTTAAACTTTCCCCGCGAAGTGATTCCTGTGCTTATGAAAGCTGCCCTTCTGCATGATTCCGGACGTGAAGGGGAGGGGCGGGACCTTCCGCAATGGGAAGAAAACAGCGGGAATAATTGTGAAGATCACCTCTTGGCTACGGGCTGTTCGCCGCTTCTTGCTGCCCAGTGCCGACAGGCCATTATTCATAAAAACTGCACAGAAGAGACTCACAAACCACGCACTCATCTTCTAGCCCGGTTGCTGCATGATGCAGACTGTCTGGAGGTGATGCGCTGCCGTAACAAGTTTGATCTCTGTTATCTGGATATTTATAACGAGTTCGCAGAGCATTCCAGCCACTATGAATCTCTCAAAGAGCTGGTTTCTCGTGTGAGACAAGTCATCCATCAACAAGGAGACATGCTTTACTCCTGTTCCGTCATAAACAGCCAGAAGAAGCAGCAGGTTTTACAGGCAATGCCCGCTCACTACAGGCTGGATAGAAAATACCACTACGAATTTGCTGATAATGCCCTGTTGTGTCAGATGCAATGGTTGAAGGCGCAGGCTCCTGATTTATACAGACTGTTTGCTTCAGCTGCTGGAGAGTTACCAGAGCAGTCCGGTGTACAGACACCTCTGCAGTCACGAACTGTTGATGTTGAGACTACAGACAATATGAGACAGGTGATTTGTCCGGCAGAACCGGCGCGCCACCAGGTTCTGCTAGACCAGCTGGCTGTCACTTTCGGTCTGGCTTCATCAGGCCTTTCGATAGCACATCACAGTTGTAAACGAGCAACTCTCTGGGTACCTGATACGCCACAGGACTGGGTGCCGGTCACCTCACAACTGCCAAAATCGATACGAGCCCAACTCTTCGTGGTGGCCTCAGTATTAGGCGTCTGGAATATCGCTGAGGCAGCACGGATTGATGCTGCGGGTCGCCTGATTATTGTCGATTACTCTCAGGCGGGGCTGTTTTGTCAGGGAACTCCCAAAACAGACAGTCGTTTTCGTTCAACGCCTTTCGAGCTGGAGTGGTTTCGAAACCCTGACGGAACGAGAATAGCTTTTCCAGCCTGTGGCCAGGAGCAGCTGCAACAATTTAAAGCGGCCAGCCACCTGTTTAGGGATCTGGCCGATGAGGATGTAGAGGAAGCGGTGAGGACAGTAACAGGCGTTTCAGTTCAACAGATCGATCACCTTATTGAAGAACTGGGGCCCGATCTGCCTGTGGATCGCTCGACTCTCCGCAAAACGATTCATGGGCGAATCGCTTTTTTGCAACGTCGCTTCCCTGAAGCCTCAGCGGATATCACAGCCGACTGCCTGAAAGTATCTCCCTGTGAGCAGGGTGCAATAGTGGCAGGAGGGATTGATGGTTACTGCCTGCCAGTGATAGACACGGATATTGAACGGGGGGAGTTAAGAGTCTATTCGCTTCAGGATGTTAACAACCAACCTGTCACAGAAGCCTGGCTCCGGCTGACGCCAGAGATCACCAGACAATGGTCGGATAATATGGGAGTTCCTTCTCCCTGGTATCGGCGCATTGAAATTCTGGCGTTTTATACTCACACTCTTTTTTACTTAAAGGAACCCCCGGTTTTAATGGGGCATCTTCTCAGACAGGAGCTGGTGCAACTGTATGGTCAATGTCAAACCTGGTTAAGGGAACTTCAGCATGAGGAACAGCGCTGGCCAGAATCCGAATATACCAGACTCAGTATCTGCCTGAAGACAGCAGCAAAACATCTGAAAGAAATGTTGGAGGTCTTTAATGGAGAGACAATTCCAAGACCGAAAGGAACCTGTTTTTTTCATCTTGAAGATAAGGGACTCCCAGCAAGGGTGACCTCAACCATTGTCCAGAAAGAGGAAAACTATTTCAGAGTCCGGCGTTTTCGTTATGGTCGGGCCTGGGATACAGGGCAATGGAGGAAGACCGGGACCCACGACAATCTCTATTTACTGCCTCACCTGCAGTATATGCGTCAGGGTGATGCCCAGGTTTACCATATCTGCCTGCCGGCTATGGAAGAGGACCCTCCAGGGATGAGCGCGGCGTTTTTTCCTGATGGCAACAAGGAGGCCTTCAGTTTTGAAGGGATTGTACGCCTGCGACTGCCTGGGCAAAGTCAGCAGGTCAGCCAGCATATCATTAATTTTCTGCACCGACGGGGTATTGATACCCGGCGGGCTGATTCTTTTCATCAACAAAGCCATTATTTGTCAGAACTGTCCAGATACCACAACCTTGATATTGCCATGGCAAAGGTATGGCCAGACACGCCGGTGAATGCCAGCGGGCAGATCCTGACATCATGTCCGACCCGTGATCAGGTGTATCAGGCACAGTGCCAGCGGCTCCAGAGTCGGCTCGATCTGGACATGATTCCGGCATGGTTTGACAATTGCCGTATCTATAACGGGCGAGCCGTTTATTACCGACCGCACATAGAGCATAACGGGTATAGGAATGAAACTGACGATATCAAAATGATCCATGAATTTAACAATGTTTCTTCCTGTCAATTCCGACCCCCTATCCATGACAGCGAAACAATAATGGCCTGTCTGCACAGTGGAGGAGGGCTTGATTCGTTTGTGCAAAAGGTTCGAAAAGGCATAGATTCCGAGGCTGTTTACTGGCGGGCGGCGGATATCCGTTCCGGGGGCAGTAAAAAAATCTGTTTTAGCTTGTCAGAAGAACAACGTTTCTATTGGCATACAACACTGACTGCAAAAAAACTGTGTGCGTACCGTACGGATGCTATTCACTACCTTGAAAACCGGTGTGCTAATGCGAGGCCAGAGTATATTCACTGCCTGTCAACCCCTTTCCATAGAATTGATGCTACCACCCTGAGGGCTAAACAGAAGAATGAAACGACTCTGGACTCCTTTTCACTGGAAGAAGTGGATTGTGTCTATTCCGGAGCTATTGCATCAAAAGGCTGGTCGTTGGCTTCTGTCATGTCAACGTGGTTGGACGGAAGCCGGGGAAATGTGACTCTCAGCTCATGTGCTCATCTCAAACAGCATGTTGATTCCCTCAGGGCCCGAAAGGGGGGAGTAGGTGTTCTGGTGGATGCAGTCAGTGGATGCAGTCTTGGCAGGCTGTTGTTTCTCAATCCCAGGTTACAAGACGGTGTTGTGAATACCCTTGAAGGTGTTCAGCTAAAAACGCCCGTCACTTTATCTGGTCTGTTGTTTCAGAAATGGCGGGACACACAGATAAGCTTGAAGGATATCCAGTTTAACAAATGTCATTTTATCGCAAGTGATTTTACGCACATAGATATGGAAAATTGCAGCTTTACCGATTGCAGGTATGAAAGGTGTGATTTTCGTCCCGGACAGCTGGCAAAAATATCCTTTATACGCCCCATCTGGCATAAATCAGACATTCCACCCCTGGCCAGAAAGGTGATGGACTGGACAGCCAGCCAGGCCATGGATACGGGACAACAAATAGCGCAGTTAAAAGAACTGGACCTGCTCTGTCCCGCTGTTTTTACCCCGGAGATCATGGAAGCCCTTTGCCAGATGGAACGGCCGGAAACCTTTGCTTACTGGCTTTCTACTGATGTCTGCAATCCCATATTGCGAAACAAAAAACTGACACCACTCTTACCTCCAGTACTTTTGCAGGAACTCAGGCGACGGCTGGAATCTCCTGATAAAGAAGAGCCCAATAACGAGAAAATTGTTAAATGCCTGGATGACAGCCAGTTAAGGACATTGCACAAAGCGCTTATCTTTCCTTGTGCCCCTGAATGGTCACTCCGGTTGATGGATAACTTTGTGTTTCAGGAAGGTACAACCTTACCAGTAGATTCGATCATATCACTGAGGGGGGCTATATTGCGGAATATGGTGATCACAGGCCAGCCGAAAAACAGAATTTTCTTCGAGAGAGCCGACCTGACAGGAGCCTGTTTTGATAACTGTGACCTGAGCAAGGCCAGCTTTAGTCATTGGAAGCAAATTAGCCGTGCCCGGTTTATCAATTATCCACACAATGAACCAGATCGGTTAAAAGAGGCGCTTCAGCATGCCTGGGACTATCTGAATGAAGGGCAGGAGTCAATGGCACAAAAACTATGGAATATTAAGGTCACAGGACTGCTGGATCACATAGAGCATCCCTCTGAGTGAGGCCGCTTCCGTTGAGCTATCTGGAAGGCACTCCCGGAAAAGTGGAACCTTGAACCAAAACAGAGAGCTACTTTGATTCAAGGTTCATGCTGATACTGAAATTATTTAAGTTCAGGCCAGAAATCTTTATTAGCTTCAATCAGGGCATCAAGAACTTTACGGGCTTTCCTGGCATCTACAACCGTACGATTCATGGTCAGTGCCATCAAAGCTTTGGTGTAAGACCCTTCAAACCAGGCTTCAACCGTCAAACGCTCATAAGCGAATTGCTGTTCAATCATGCCTTTGTAGAATGTTGGAATCTTGCCAACACCATAAGGGCGTGGACCATTAATACCAATCTCAGCAGCCACTTCTACCATTACATCGTCGTCAAGATTTTCAACCAGCCCGTTGTTCTGGAGAATAACAATAAACTTGCGCTTCTGGTTAAAGGCAATAGCTTCAGCCAGCTCAACAATCATGTCACCGTGAGCATCGTTGTGGATAACTGTTGCATTCTTTGTTGTACCCTCAGCAACAGCCTGACGACACTCGTCAAATACACGCTTTTCACGGCCATCCATAACTTCATTGGCACGGGTGTAGCTGGCATCCAGCTTTGACAGTTTGTACTCTGGGTAGAGATAGTACTGCAGATAAGTGTTTGGCAGATAATCAGGGAAGTCTCTCAGCATATCAGCAACGGCTGCATAGGTATCCAGCCAGGATTGGTCGCGCTGCTCTGCATCAACCGGAATAAAGCCGTGTTCTGCAATGTGAGCCTTCAGTCTTGGTGCGTGATCAACACCCTTCTGATCATACAGGTGGGTGAACCAGCCAAAGTGGTTCAGACCAAAGTATACCGGATCAAACTCATCTGGATTCATATCCAGCAGGCGACCGTAGGAGCGCAACAGGTTAACCGGCTGATCGCAGATATTGAGGATTTTGTCATCTTCCGGAAATTCATGCTTTAGCGCATCAGCAACAATGGCAGCCGGGTTAGTGTAATTCAGAATCCATGCTTCAGGAGAGCGTTCACGGACATCGTTGACCATTTCAATCATGTCACGAATGGAGCGCATACCGTAGGCAAAACCACCTGGGCCACAGGTCTCCTGACCGATAACCCCCATAGACAGTGGGATTTTTTCGTCCTGCTCACGCATTTCGTAACCACCGGTACGCATCTGGCAAAGAACAAAATCCATATCACTAAAGGCGATATCTTTATCCGTGGTGTAGGTGAAATCCAGTTCCGGATACTCTTCCGCAAACAACAGTTTTGCGTACTCGCCAATCACTCTCTGACGCTCAGCATTGACGTCAAACATGACCAGTCTGGCAATAGGGAAGCTGCCCTGACGCTTGCACATCGCTTTCAGCAGCCCTGGAGTCCAGGTAGAGCCACCACCGACAAGAACAAGGTTAAATGCTTTTTTCATGATTTAATCTCTGTAAATTCAATAGTATTCAAGCGAGTGCTACGCGCACATCATTCGCAATTTTTTCAACCTGAGGGCCATAAACAACTTGGATGTTCTGCTCGTCAGGTTTGATAATGCCGTTGGCACCTGTCGTCTTCAGTACTGAGTCATTAACCAGACTCATGTCTTTTAATTTCACACGCAGGCGGGTAAAGCAGCAGTCCACCAACTGAATATTCTGGTGACCGCCAAGACCTTCAATAATCTGAGCTGTTACACCTTCTTTCTTGCCATGGGCAGATGAGATGAGAGACTCACTGGTTTCAGTGTCGGTATCCACTTCCCGACCCGGAGTCTGAACTTTCAGGTAATTAATCACGAAACGGAAAGTGAAGTAATAAATTGGGGCGAAAATCAGACCAACAATCACTGGATACCACCAGGCTGTTGCAGAACCACCCAGTACCCCGAAGACCAGCAGGTCAATCACACCACCCTGCACATTACCGATCATGACGCCAAAGACCTGCATCAGAGCAAAAGACAGGCCAGACATAATGGCGTGGAAAACGAACAGTATTGGTGACACAAAAATAAAGCTGAATTCCAGAGGCTCGGTAATGCCGGTTACAAAAGAAGCCAGAGCACCTGCGATCATCAGCGCTTTCACACGCTCTTTATGTTCAGGGCGTGCGCAGTGATACATCGCCAGTGCGGCTGCTGGCATACTGAACATCATGGTAGGAATTTTACCCTGAGCCAGAAAACGGGTTGCTTCACGAACAACACTGTCTGCTACCTGACCGGGATGAGTCAGTGCAGAGTTGAAAATATTGAGAGCACCAACAACACTTTCTCCATCAATGGTTGTGACGCCACCAATAGGTGTAAAACGGACTGTTTCGTTAAGAATGTGATGCAGGCCTGTTGGAATCAACAGACGCTCTGCGAAGGCATACAACCAGGTTCCCATAACACCTGCCTCACCAATTAACTGACCAACTTTGACAATGGCAGCGCCAATCGCTGGCCAGATCATGGATAGCAGAACACCTATGATCGGCAGGACAACAACGGTAATAATAGGAACAAAACGACGGCCACCAAAAAAGTTAATAGCTGTCGGCAAAACGATTTTATGGAATCTGTTGTGTAAATAGACCGTAGTCAGGCCAGCAATAACACCACCTAAAACACTCATGTGATAGGTGAAAATCCCAAGGGTGTAACCAAACTCAGCAGAATACATTCTGGCTGCGGTTTCATCCATTCCCTGAGCAACAAGATATGCGACGCTGGTTGTTTCAGGAGTTAACCCCTGAGCTATCAGGCTGTAATTGATACCGACATGCATACTGATAAAGCCAATGACGGCCGCAAAAGCAGCAGTTGGCTTCTCGTCTTTAGCCATACCGATCGCAGCGGCAATAGCAAAAAACAGAGGCAGGTTGCCAAACAGAGATCCTGCAACATTACGAATAAACCCAAGCACCAGCTGCAGGCTTTTCAGCCCAACAAATGCCTCCCCCATAATGGCAGGGTTTTGCATAGCTGCTGCTAATCCCAGGAAAATACCTGCCGCTGCAATAACAGATATAGGCATCATCAATGCCTTTCCTAGATCTTGAAGCTGTCCGCCTATTTTACTCATAGCGCTTTGCCTCTGCTTTTTTTGGATCCGAATGAAAAGTCCTGGCATTTAAACAACGAGACAAGCAGTTGTCTATACAAATGAAATCAGACATTGATGCAGATCAAAATTTAAACAATCAGCGTTTGGCATTTATGGTGAAGTTAAAGTGCTGTTGATTGTAATAAATATGGGAAACTTCAAAGACGACACCGTCCTCAAAAAAAGCATGGGACAGTGAATGAAGGACTGGCTCTTCTCTGGGGATCCCCAGTTGGTCACGAACGTATCTCGGAGGCAGCTCAGCGCACAGTATTTTTTTACTACCGCCAACATGAAAATTGATGGACCTGAGATAGGCATATTTTGAGTCATTCAAAATATCAATACTCAAATTTTCAAAGCCGCTAAAACGCATTTTTGTCTGTTCATAAACAAACGGTGTGCCATTCATTCGCTTTACCCGCTCCATATACCAGATGTCACTACCTGGCTCGATAGCAAGTATCCGGGCAGTCTCTGGGTCACAAGAGTGTATCTCCAGTTTAAGAACCTTATTGACAATATTCACATCGCTGCCAGAAGACATCTCACTGGCCGTCAGGTGTCGATCTAATGGCAGCTCGAATTTGACCTCACGTTTCTGGCATCGAACAAAAGTACCTAACCCTCGCCTTCTCTCGACCAAACCCTGACGGGCCAGGTAATCCACCGCTTTGCGCGCTGTCATACGAGACACTTCATAACGATCACTTAATTCAGGCTCGGAAGGAATCAAGTCTCCGGGTTTGAGTAATTCTTTTGCAATCTGCTCAGCGATGATCGCTTCAATCTGGAGGTAAGCAGGGACCGTAGAAAATTTATCAATCATTGAGGGTTATTTATTAAGAACTGTTGCAGTGGAGTGTGACTTTACGTGCATTTAAAAGCAAGTGCGGGGAAGGACCTACAAAAATCGGGGAGTGAATTGTTATTGATGTGAGATATCTATAGACGACCATAGACGTATGGCATCCTGCCTCTATCAGATCAGAGGTAGTAATGAGCAAAATTGACGGTCGGAAAATCTCCCACGAAGTTCGCGAAAAAATCCGTTTTGAAGGATGCCGTGAAAGTGCGGGCCCGCCCGCTCCTGTGCCCGCCGCAGTCCTGGCTTGTACCCTCACAGCCCCAGGAAGCCTGCGGTCAGGACAACGGCACCCAACCCGGCACTGGCCGCAACCACCATGGCTGCAGGTCCTGCTGGACCATAGGCGACGTTTTTTGTCGGGCTTTCAGTAGGACTGTT
>NZ_SMME01000313.1 GCF_009711465.1 Parendozoicomonas verongulae
CCCTGGCATCCATGTCAGCTGCGTTTCAGGCGATCATTTTCCATCCGTGGTGGGTTCTTCACTCACATTGAACTGTACCTCAAATTCATACAAAGCATGCTCCTTCCGTTCACTGAGAACCCTCACTAACATTGGTTCATGTCAGTCCAGGAGGGCTGGAGAAAGATGCAGCTTCGTCGAATCATGGGACCAAGTTAGCGAGTTAGGGGGGTCGTCAGGGCCAGTGACTTCGGATTCATTTGACTGCGTATATACCGCATCAGTGACGTGCCCTTGCAACAACTGCACTTGGTATATCGAGGAAAGAAGTTTGCACGAGTCAAGGGCATGTCTTGGTCAAAATACAGGGGGCTCACTTGAAGGCGTCTTTCCCCTCCCAAAAGCAAATAAAGGCGCTTGCTACATCAGTCTGCAGCCTACTAATATATCAAATTGCACTACTGAAATTCCGTCAGAAAGTACTACGGTCAGTCCGTCAGAGCCAACGTCAACTTCAACTTCAACGAACAGTCCTACTGAAAGCCCGACAAAAAAC
>NZ_SMME01000459.1 GCF_009711465.1 Parendozoicomonas verongulae
CAACCTGCCTATATCTGGAACACCTTCCGGCTCACCAGTCCAGGAGGGTGCCAGATTATTTATTTTCAGGCTGGCCTCCAGTATGGGGGAATGCCCACTGCACATTGGCAGGGCGAAAGGTGAAGCGGTGCCCAGCATCCACCTGATGCTGCCCTTGTCTATTGTCTTACCCAAAAAATGGGCATACCAGTTTTTCAAGAGGCGCTGCACCAATGGTTTGAGCTCATTGACAGCGTCCAGCTTTTTCAATAGATCATAAAGTGCCTCTGCCCTATCATCAGGGCAATATTCCGGTTCGAGCCAATTTTGTTGAATAGCGACCTGAGCAGCGGCTATAAACTGGGGTAGACAGGAGCCTGGGGGGCGAGCGACCTCGGTAAGTATCCTGATTATGGTATATTGCCAGTTGCTATGGCTGACCAAGCCACTCTGGACCATTTTTTCGTGCAAGCCCTGAAGCTCTTGTATCACACTATCAACAGGTTGAGCCGAACGAACCAAACCATCTACCACCAAAACGAGTTGACTAGTAGAAGTGGCCCTGCTGCCCAGCAGAGAACATTCAGAAATATCCGGTTCATCCTTGCTTTTTAATAGCTCACACCCCAAGACAAAGGCGTGAATGTCTGACTTCCCCCCCCAGAGTTTTCTTATAATATTGTGGAGTTTTAGAGCGGATGCCGTACTTGCCGGTAATGCTGTACCACTTTGTACAGACTGGATGATGTTTTCCAGACTGATTCCAAGAGTCTCTGTCAGTGCAGCTACCTTTTCAGGATTCATGTGACTGAATAACTGAGACATCCTCTGACTGCTGCCAGTCAGCGCCACTCCGTTCACAACAGACTGAAAGTCGGGGACATGCATTGAGAATTCTCCCGGTGCGCCACCCAAATCCTGAGCTCTCCATGTGTTC
>NZ_SMME01000032.1 GCF_009711465.1 Parendozoicomonas verongulae
AAAATGTTGTACGCCAAACATGACCTGGAACAGCGGGTGACGGGAAGGATCCCGTTCGACGTCCAGCTGGTCGACTAACTGTTCGAACGGGATATCCTGATACCGTTGCACAGTGGTCACGGTTTGGTGAATCTGATCCGTCAGATCGGTGACCCTCAGGTCATGATCAATGCGGGTACGCACGACGGTAGTATTGGCAAAGAAACCAATCAG
>NZ_SMME01000240.1 GCF_009711465.1 Parendozoicomonas verongulae
TCAACCAATCCGCTCTATTCAATCACAACCACTTGATGTGATCTCTACAGGCAAAATTGCTATACAAACTAAAGACAGCACACATGTCCATCCCCATACAACAGCATCGTGCGTCATAGAGAGAACAACCGAACACTATCTCGTGCATTGCCGGGGGGGAAAGCAAAAAACCGGATTAACTCTCACCGCCGCAATACCTGTACAATATCTGGCCGTTGAAACAGGTGCCACAACATGGATCCGGGATAAGGCAAGCATGTGTCATGTGTCTTCAGCTGAGGAAACTTCCCCTCACATCCACTGCTCCCCCCTGCCTTCAGGAAACCTGTTTTCTTCGCATTTAAATACTTGGGTACGTAGGCATGACAAAGAGCTTCAGATTCAAACTGACGATGACAGGCCTGCGGATT
>NZ_SMME01000769.1:0-2369 GCF_009711465.1 Parendozoicomonas verongulae
TGAAGGGTCGGCGAACGGCTCACGGTTGACGCCACGAAGCTCCGTTGCTTCAAGCAGGAGAGGGTCATCCTCGCCGTGCAAAATTCCGCGCATGCCATCGAGTGCTTTTAGGATTTTGTTCTTCAATTCTTGCGGCGAAATGTCTGTAATTCCTGATTCACGCAAAGCGTCCTTCGCTGGAATGCACGGGTGCTGGTGCGCAGCTGGTGTGCCTACCGCTAAGTCAAGTCCGATCATTTTTTGTTCTCTCGTGTTGCTTGTATGGCAAGGTGAGCCGGAGTCCCGTAGTTCCAAGCTCGCAGCAGATCGACGTCAATCAAAATCTCGCGCCCTCTGCGAAAGACGCAGCGAGCAAGGGTCTCATCAACATCGCTATTGAGAGCCCGGCTTAACCGTTTGCGAAAAGAAGATTCACTTCCGGAAATTCCGGCAGCCCCCATCGCGTCAGGAACGGGTCGCCGGTCAGGTTGTGTCGGTGCAGGCATGTGATTCTTTGGGGTTGGTGATAGTAGTCACACTCTGTCACCCAGCGTCATCGCACGCCTCAACAAAAAAATATATTTCACCCCTGATTGTTAGTCGAGATTTTGCGACTGGCGTTTTTGATTGAGGACCTGCTGAAGCTTTGCCATTGCGGATGACCGATCCTCATTTTCAACTGGGTGAATCGGTGGGCTGATCCTCCTTTGCTGATTGGAACCACCAGCTACAAGGCGATGGGTAGCTACAGAGTTCCCTGATTTTCGGGGCGATGGCTGTTGTATTTCTGCCTTTTCTGACCCGATTTTCGGGGCACAAGCATGAGGCAATACTTCCGTTTCGCTGGATGTGCCCCGAATTTCGGGGCGGTGCGGGCTAAAAATCGGGGCAGTGTTTTTTTCCGAGGGCTTCTTTTGTGCCCCGTTTTTCGGGGCGGTACCGCTCTTTCTTTCAAACTTCTCCCGTGTCTCCCTCCACAGGCGAAGGGGACCCGATTGTGGTATGGTCAGCTTCCCGTCGCACTCGCCAACGCTGAGAAAAGTTATGGCAAAGAGTGTTGGTCGATCCTTCCGTAGGAACTCTCCCGGCCGGGACACCACAATCCAGCCGTAATGTAGCAACTCATCAATCGCGTTCTGCAACGTTTGCTTGCTCTTCCAGCCCCGAGATTTCATAACAGAAAATGTGGCGCAAATATCGCCGTTATTTACCGGCCCCCCTTTCTGGTAATTCAGTTGTAGGAGCATGTCTGTCAGTAGAGCCTTGGATGACGGTCCCATTCTCGTGTAATTCTCATGGCTGAGGCACGCAACGGGAATGGCAACAAAAGCCCCTCCCTCTCTGCGACCTTTCACCCGATCTCGTCTTCTTGACATCGTTCAGCCTTGCAATCTCCTGGAGCACTTTCTATGACTTTGCGTAAAAATCTCGGGTGCCAGCCTCTTAAGCAGCCGCCGCGTTTTGCGAGATATGCGGATCAGGTCACCATCCAGACAGGCGGGCTCACCATGGCTCTCTGCTCTGGCAACCGCGACGAGGATTCTCACATCATCCGGCTCGAGACCCATCTTGTTGGCGATTTCTTCAATGCGAATTTCAGAAAGAACAGCGGTCACGATGCAGGCCTCCATGTGCCAGCAACCCAAGCATCAACTTCCGAACTCCGCCAAAGATTCTTGCGACCCAGGACAAAAGCAGGCCGGGGAAATTCACCTCGCGACCACAGGCGCCACAAAGTGGTTTTGCTTAGCTTTGTAATCTCTTTCAAATCACCGCTGTCATACATTCGGTTTTGCAGCTGGGCCATTCTGTGTCTACCATCGTTGCTATTAGAAACGCGTTGAAATATTCGGAAACGCACGGCTACGATAGCGACAGGTAGTTAGGACGGCATCAACAGAAAAATGTCGAACCAATTTTTATTTAAGGCGGTTCACCTTAATCAAGTGGTGACAGATTTGGTGACAGATTGAAAAATGCGAGGAAGCACAGAAGCCTACAAAGCCCGGAAGCAAAGGGATTTTAAACGAGTATTCTATATTCAGGTGCAAAATATAGAATAGGGTTTCTCAGAATTTCCATTCACCCTCCTTAAAGCCCTACATCGTGGGGCTTTACCTATGATGGCCCTCTCAAACAGCCAGACTGGCGAAAGTAGTGCTCCTCTGATCCTCGTCATGGAGGCTTAAAAAGCTTAAGGACTCCAAAAAGGACAACGCACTCTTGTAGTAAAATTCAACCTTACCGTATATCAAAAAATGATTGACATATAGCAAAATAGTACCAACATTCAAACAAAACGCATTTTTTGAGATTTGAGTTATGTCAAGGTCTAGTATTGAATCCCCCCCATTATTAAAGGATACCCGATGTGTGACTTTCAGGCCGAA
>NZ_SMME01000769.1:2379-12766 GCF_009711465.1 Parendozoicomonas verongulae
AGCCTTCAAAATACGGTCTCTCAACTCGCCCGACGAAATGTCTTCAATTCCTGCTTCACGCAGAGCATCCTTCGCTGGAAGGTATGGGCACTGGTGTGCAGCCGGTGTGCCTGCCGCTAGGTCAAGTCCGATCATTTTTTTTGTGCTCTCTGTTGTTTGTGGAACGGAGCGAGCCGGAATTCCTTGATTCCAAGCTCGCAGGAGGTCGACGTCAATCAGAAGCTCGCGTCCTCTGCGAAAGACGCAGCGAGCAAGGGGCTCATCAACATCGCTATTGAGAGCCCGGCTCAACCGTTTGCGAAAAGAAGATTCACTTCCGGAAATTCCGGCAGCCCCCATCGCGTCAGGAACGGGTCGCCGGTCAGGTTGTGTCGGTGCAGGCATGTGATTCTTTGGGGTTGGTGATAGTAGTCACACTCTGTCACCCAGCGTCATCGCACGCCTCAACAAAAAAATATATTTCACCCCTGATTGTTAGTCGAGATTTTGCGACTGGCGTTTTTGATTGAGGACCTGTTGAAGTTTTGCCATTGCGGCTGGCCGATCCTCGTTTTCAATTGGGTGAATTGGCGGGCCGATTCGTCTTGGTCGGGTGGCCTGTTGCGCATCAGCTTTGGGAGGTTGCGCACCTAAATTTGCGCAATGCTTTTTTGTGGCTGTTTGAATGACTGTTCCATTGGTAGTTAGTACCCCAGATTGCAGGGCATTAGAACCCTCACATTCAGGGTGATTAATACCCTTGGATCGTGGGGGATTGCGCAAATACTCACCATGATTCCCAGTTTGCGCAACCGTGCTATCACTTCCAGTGGTGGAATTTTGTACACATTTGCCAGTGACGCCTTCGTCCGGATTAATACCCTCGGATCGTGGGGGATTACCAACTGTCAATTGATTCCCGGCCAATTTTTCAACATTCAACCGATAGACAGTGACACGTCCCCTATCGCCAACACGGCGACCGGTATCAACAATCGCCCTATCGGCAATTAGCTGTTTAAAGGCTCTGGAACATGCAGCCTCGGAAAGATGTGACAACTTCTGCACAGTGGCCTTGGAAGGCCAAAGCTCGAATGTTTTTACATTGGCAAACGTGCTCAGAATCATAAGAACGCTTTTGGCAGGCGATGTGCCAGCATCAAAACCACGTGCCAGCCTAATGATGTCAAAGCCTGTCAATGGTCCTTTGTTTTTTTCGCTCACACTGAACTCCCGTCCCTCCCCTGGAACAGCCTCAACAGGCCCTAAGACTTCGGCATAAAAATTTCGGGTGCCAGCCTCTTAAGCTGCCGTCGGGTTTTGCGGGATATGCGGATCAGGTCACCATCCAGACAGACAGGCTCTCCCCGAGCCTCAGCCTGTGCGACTGCGATAAGAATTTTTACATCCTCAGCTTCAAGATTCATGGAGTTGGAAATTTCATTGATCCGGCCTTCAGGTAACATCATTCTGCCTCCTGGCGGCTTTTTTCCCATGTTTCAAGTTCTGATATTTTCCAGCGAACGCAGCGAGGGCCAAGGCGATGTGGTTTTGGGAATTGCACCCTTTCGTCGTTGATCTAGGAATACAGTGCGGTGTTGCCGATACCGTAACGATACATGACGCACTTTTTTGATATGAAATGTTGTTTCTGCGGCATTCCGATCTATCCGTTTTGATTCGTTTCGACACGGAATGCTACTTACGAGGGAGTGGTGGGGCATCAATATTTTTTTATTATATTCCTCTATCGTCCTGTTTCAGTCCGACACAAAGGAGGCGCATTAGCTGGCGCAAATTTGAGAAATAAAAAAAAGCCGAAGCAGTTACTAACCGCTCCGGCCTTGATATGTGTGGTGGGCCCAGCAGGACTCGAACCTGCGACCAAGGGATTATGAGTCCCCTGCTCTAACCAACTGAGCTATAGGCCCACAGTGGCGTCAGATTATACGCATAGAGGTTCGTTGGTGCCAGCCCTGAACCGCTATATGGCTATGATTTTTCGAGCATTTCTATTACGTGGTACAAAAAAGCTTACCAGTCGATACCTTTCTGGGCTTTTATCCCTGCATTGTAAGCGTGACGCTCGTCTTTTACCTCGCTAATAGTATCAGCAATCTCGGACAGTGCTTTCGGGCAACCTCGACCTGTGATGATCACAGACTGCATCTTCGGACGGTTTTTGATGGCCTCGACAATTTCATTAGTATCCACATAACCGTAACGAGCGATGTAGGTGAGTTCGTCGAGAAGTACCAGCGTAAGCTCAGGGTCTGCCAGCATCTTTTTGGTTTCTGTCCAGACGGCCTGAGCAGCCTGGGTATCCAGCTCTTTGTTCTGGGTATCCCATGTAAAGCCTGTAGCCATTACGTGGAATGGCACACCGAGCTTTTCCAGCACATTACGCTCGCCACAGTCCCACTTGCCTTTGATGAACTGAGCAACACCTGCTTTCAGATCGTGACCTACACAGCGCAGCACTGTTCCAAAACCAGAGGTGCTTTTGCCCTTACCGTTTCCGGTCAGCAGAATCACAATGCCCTGCTCTTTGGTCGCCGCTGCTATGTGGCTGTCGATGTGTTCCTTTTTGCGCTGCATGCGCTTTTTGTACTTGTCCTCTGATGTCTCTTCAGCCATACATGCCTCGCTGGTGATAGTAAGAGAGAAACGAGGAGCGAGTGCCCCTCGTAGAGTGCGGGTTAGATTTTAGGTGACCAGGTTAAGGTTGCGAAGATACCGCGTGGGGCTTCGTTGTAACCTTTAAGTGTCTCGTATTTTTTATTGAAAAGGTTCTCAAGTCTTGCGCCAAGCTTTATCTCTTGTGTCGCTTGCCAAGAAGTACGCAGGTCTACAGTGCCATAGCCAGCAACTCGTTGAGTGTTACCGGCATCATCGTATGAGTGACTGCGGGCTGTAAATGTTCCACCAACTGAAATATCACCAAAAGAACGGTCTGCAAGGATACTGATAATTTGTTTGGCTCTGTGTTCAAGCACTTTGCCAGTATCCCTGTTCTTTGGGTCAAGCACAGTGATATTGGTTGCTAGTGTCCACTCTTCAATCTTAGTTTTGAGGCTAACTTCTACCCCTCGAATTCTTGATTGGTCGACATTGGAGCGGATGAGTGAGTTTGAGGAGTGTTTGGTGTTAACAATCAGGTTGTCGATGTCGTTCTGGAATGCAGAAATGCTCCAGTTGGCAAAGGTGCTTTTGCCACGCAATTCTAATTCCTTATTTTTTGAAGTTTCTGGCTTCAAATTTGGGTTACTGAGGTAAATGTTTCCGTAGTCCACTGGGGGGGCATAGAGATCAGAGAAAGTTGGGGCTCTGAAAGCAGTGCCGTAGCTTGCTATGAGGCGAATGTCGCTTGGTAAGTTATAACCATAGGCAATGTTTCCTGTAGTCTTCTTACCATACGCTTCATTATCATCCCTGCGTGCAGACAATTGTAGGTCACTATTACTGAAGCCTGTCTGGCTCTGTACAAATAGCGCTTTATTGTCACGGGAGTTTTTTGTGAATTTTGTACTGCTATCTAGATGGTCATTGTAATAATCCAGTCCTGCAGTGATTAAAGTATTGTCTGTAATAGAGATGTCGTTCTGCCAGTTGGCAACACGCTTGGCTGTTTTGAAAAAGCTGGGGTATGGGCTACGAACTGTTTCTGAATCATCAACATTATAGCCGATACTCAATGTACTTAACCAATTGTCAGTGACATTTGCTTTAATAAAACCTGTTGCTGTTTTGTTGTTGAAGTGTGTGCGCGCCTTTCCTGGGTCAATCTCTGTGACGCCTTTATTTTGGGTGAGAGCAAAGCCGGTGGAGACATTGTCTGATACTTGATGTTCGAGTTTCACACTGCCGGAAGTATTGTTATAGAAGTCATCATCGTCTTCATTCTTTTTCCCTTGACGAGTAAAACCATCAGTTGTAGAGCGGTGAGCGCCCAAGGAGAAGCTGGTTCCAGCTTCTTTACCGGAAATATTTGCACCAAGGTTACGGCTGTTTCGACTTCCATAGCCCACCATTACTGATACACTTGGAGCACCTTTGCCCGTACGGGTGATAATATTGACAACCCCTCCAATAGTATCTGCGCCGTAAAGGCTTGCCCTTGGCCCACGAACAACCTCAATACGTTCAATTTGGTTAGGGTCTAGATACGGAATACTCGCTTGGCCCCATGCAGCACTTCCAATCCGTTGACCATCAACCAGTACTAATGTTTGCGATGGCAGAGAACCACGGAGATAAAAACGAGCTTCGGCACCAGAACCTCCATAAGTGCTGATTTGCACTCCTGGAACATTACTCAACAACTCAGGCACACTCGTAGCCTGGGATTGCTCAATATCCTTCCGAGTAATCACCGAAACCGGCGCCAGCGCCTGATCAACAGTCTGAGCGGTACGTGAGGCTGTCACGATTACATCATCAAGCTGATAAATGTCGTCAACAGTATTATTGGTGCGTGCAAAGGTCGGTTGAGACACAGCGAGGGCGAGGGGGAGCATGAGCCCCGATACTTTCCTAGTGTACATATGCATCCGTATGTGTGCGTGTATTGATGTGCATAAAGGCAGGTATTCTGGCTTCAGTCTCATTGCTCACCTCAGCCTTCCTGAAATCTTCGTTTCAGTGGCCTAACCGTTGTCGTTTAACGGTGCGAGGAAAACTCTTCTGTCACAGTTGCGGGCACAGCTCAGGCTTTAACCTGATTCCCCTCCTTTATGTAGGCGCCAATAGTAATAGCGATAAGCCGGGATGTATAGGGCATAAGGCGGACTAATGCCGGAATCCGGACACCGCTGCTGGCTATAGTTACTGCAGGATCTCGTGGTTATGAAGTACACAGGGAGTGTGATCCGTGAAGACTATCGCAGCTGTCCTGGCCGCTGGCCTTATAGGACTGAGCAGTGCTGTGGTAAGCGCCGCACCGGTTTCCGGTGCCAACGACCAGCGTCTCGACGCCTGGGAGCAGCTTGTCACCCGCCTGCATAACGCGCCGGAAAGTGAGCGCATACGGGAAGTGAATCGCTTCTTCAATTCTCTTGATTTTCGCAGCGACCAGAAGGTCTGGGGGCGGGAGGATTACTGGGCCTCGCCAACAGAGTTTCTCAGCCGTGGAACGGGTGACTGTGAAGATTACGCCATTGCCAAATACATCAGCCTGCGCCGTCTGGGTATAGACGACAGCCGTTTGCGCCTTGCCTATGTGCGTTCTCTGACATTGCGGCAGGCTCATATGATTCTGTTGGTAGATATCGGCAATGGCAAGCAGCTTGTACTGGATAATCTCACCGGTGCCATGCAAACGCCACAACGCCGGGGCGATCTTGAACCTGTTTATTCTTTCAACAGTACCGGACTTTGGTTATTGAGCCGCGAGTACCAGGAACAGCGGATCGGGCAGGCTTCACGATTAACCCACTGGGTTGGATTGCAGGAGAAATCAAAAAATTCCGGTATATGGCCGTCAGGCGGATGAATATTGCTTCGAAAGCCTATTAGTTCTGGCCTGCTTTGCCCATAATAGCTTCCAAAGATTTTCCATCTCGTTACACCAACGAACAGCTTTGGAAGGAAAGGGAACATTATGGGCGCGGGCAGCTTGAAAGAAAAACTGTCGAATCTCTTGCCTCGAGGTAGTGGTCAGCTTGGAAAAGTGGCTGCTATTCTGGTGGTGGTTTATGTAGTACTGATGCTGATTATTGGCGCGTACTGGAGCAACGAACCAGAAGCGTTTGATGTCACTGTTAACGCAAATAAAGTGGCAACAGAAATTAATCGCCCAATCGTAACGGGCTTCACTTCTACGGCAACAGCCATCCGTATTGGAGAAACTCTCCTCAACAAACCCGGCGGCTATCTGCGTAACGATATTGTGCCTCCCGGTGTGTTTATGGACAACATGCCCAACTGGGAGTTTGGTGCACTGGTTCAGTTGCGAGATTTTACCCGCGCCATGCGCAAGGACTTCAGCCGTTCCCAGTCTCAATCCAAAGAAGATCCCGATCTGGCCATTGCTGAACCTCAGTTTAACTTTGACTCCAAAAGCTGGGCGCTGCCTTCCAGCGAGGGTGAGTATCAGCGCGGTATTGATAAGCTGGACAGCTACTTGCTGCGCCTCTCCGACCCCAACAACCCCGCCCAGTTCTACACCCGTGCTGATAACCTGACTCAGTGGCTCCGGGATGTGGAAACCCGCCTGGGTTCTCTCTCTCAGCGTCTGAGCGCCAGCGTGGGCAAAACCCGCCTGAACACTGATTTGGCTGGCGATACCAGCGCCGGTCAGTCCACCCCGACAGCTCACGAGTTGCAGGTGAAAACGCCATGGATGCAGATTGACGACGTGTTCTACGAAGCCCGTGGTACATCCTGGGCACTGATGCAGCTGCTGCAGGCTGTGGAGGTGGATTTTCAGGACGTACTGGAGAAGAAGAACGCACTGGTAAGCCTGCGGCAGATTATCCGTGAGCTGGAAGAAACTCAGGCTACTGTGTGGAGCCCGGTTATTCTGAACGGCAGTGGTTTCGGTGTTCTGGCTAACCACTCTCTGGTTATGGCCAATTACATTTCCCGTGCTAATGCCGCCATTATCGACCTGCGGAACCTGCTGACTCAGGGTTAATGCTGTCCCTGCCCTGAAAATGCCGAGGTTGTTGATGCTCTTTTGAGTGCTGCAGTCTCGGCATTTTTATTTGTTGGAGTACTGATGAAACGCGTCTTCATGGCAGCAGTTCTCATGCTGTCCAGTCTGTCTGTTCAGGCAGCTCAAACCTGCATTCAGGATGATCATGGCCGAGAGGTCTGTTGGAATAAACCTGTACAGCGTATTGTCACGACGTCGTCCAATCTTACACGGCTGCTGTATGCCGCTGGTGCGGGGAGTCGTCTTGTGGGTGCTGACAGTTACAGTACCTTTCCTGAGAACACTGCAAAGCCAGCTGATATCGGAAGCTTTCCCAATTTCAACCTGGAACAAATATTAGCCCTTAAGCCGGATGTGGTTCTTGTGTGGGGGCAGGTGATCGGCAAGGAGATCATCGAAAGGCTTCAGGGGCTTGGTTTAAAGGTTTTCTATGTGGATCAAAACACGATTGCCGATATCGCCAGCTCAATTCAAAAGCTGGGTGCATTAGCCGGTACAGGCTCAGTGGCAAATCAGTCAGCAGCAGCGTTTACAGAACGCTACCAGAAACTCTTGACGACTTATCAGCAGAGAAAGAAAACCCGTGTCTTTTATGAGATGTGGAATGTGCCGCTGATGACAGTGGGGAGCAAACACCTTATCAACGAAGCTATAAATATGTGTGGCGGTGATAATATCTTTTCAGATTTGGATACAGGTGTAGTGACGGTTGGGCTTGAAACCGTTTTGCAGCGTAACCCTGAAATTATCATTACCCGGGATCAGTTCAGCAAGAATGACGAAATTCCCAAAGAGTGGGCACCACTAAGACCTGTCAAAGCCGTTAAGAACGGTATGATCATACCCTTCCCTGACAACCTGCTCACCATGCCGACCCCGAAAATGCTGGACGGCATAGAGCTGCTCTGTCAGAAGGTTCAAGCCGCCCGCGACCTAAACACTGCAGGCAAGCCCTGATAAGATTCCAGCAAATTTTTTATGCAAGTGAGCCTGACCATGGCCAAATACAGCGCAAAAGACAGTAGTTCCCGGCTGGTGTACAGCACCGATCAAGGACGCATTAAGGAAGAAAAACCTAAAGAAGTCACGCCGGAAACAGACGGCGTTGTCCGTGTACGTCCGGAGAAGAAAGGCCGCGGTGGCAAAACGGTAACCGTTATCACTGGCTTGCCAATGACCGGGAATGATCTGAAAGCTTTCGCCAAACAGCTGAAAAAACGCTGCGGTGGTGGCGGTGCGGTAAAGGATGGTGCCATTGAACTGCAGGGCGACCATGTGGATACCATGGTCGCCGAGCTGATCAGACTGGGCCATAACGCCAAGCGTGCTGGCGGTTAATCAGGCGTTGGCTTTACGGAATCGCTCGATAATGTTCCGGCTGGCGCTGTCCAGCTGGGACAGATCCCCATCTTCCATCATCGGGAACAGCTGCTTGCCCAACTGTTTGCCTAACTCCACGCCCCACTGATCGAAGGAGTTGATGTTCCAGATTACGCCTTGAACAAACACCTTCTGTTCATACATGGCCAGCAGTGCGCCGAGAGTTTTTGGAGTCAGGGAATCACAGAACAGAATACTGCTTGGACGGTTGCCAGGAATCACTTTGTGGGTTGCCAGACGTGCAATGTCTGCCTCATCCTTACCAGCATCAGCCAGCTCCTGTTTCACCTCTTCCAGAGAGCGGCCATTGGCCAGAGCATTCGCTTGTGCCAGACCATTGGTAAACAACCAGGCATGCTGATCTTTCACGGGAGTATGGCTGGTGGCCGGCATAATGAAATCCACAGGAATATTGCAAGTGCCCTGGTGCAGCAACTGCATGTAAGCGTGCTGGTCATTCGTGCCGGTGCCGCCCCAGATGATCGGGCCAGTAACGCTGACAACCTCTTCGCCGTTGTGCTGGGTACGCTTACCGTTACTTTCCATATCCACCTGCTGCAGGTGGTTAGGCAGGTTGCGCAGGCCGTGGTCGTAACTGAGAATGGCGTGACTCTGTGCATCGCCATAATGACGGTACCACAGGCCCAGTAGCGCCATAATCACAGGCATATTCTCGGCGAATGGTGCGGTGCGGAAGTGTTCGTCCATCTCACCGGCGCCAGCCAGCAGCTTCTGGAAATTGTCGTAGCCGATGGTCAGAGCAATCACCAGACCGATGGCAGACCACAGAGAGTAACGTCCGCCTACCCAGTCCCACAGGGGCAGGATGTTTTCTTCTGCCACACCAAACTCGGTAGCTGCCTGAATGTTGCAGGATACTGCGATCAGGTGTTTGGAAAGGTCTGATTCTTTCAGGCCATGGTTCAATAACCAGCCACGGGCCGCGTTGGCGTTTGCCAGAGTCTCAAGGGTGGTGAAGGTTTTGGAAGCAATAATGAACAGGGTTTCGTCCGGATTCAGCGGCTCCAGAATTTCGGTAATATCCGCAGGATCAATGTTCGCCACATAATGAGGCGTAATCTGCTCTTTGTGGAACGGTTTCAGAGCATCGGTCACAACCTTCAGGCCGAGATAGGAGCCACCAATGCCAACGTTTACAATATGGCGGATAGGCTTACCGGTGTAGCCCGTCCAGCTATTAGAGTGAATCTGCTCGCAGATGGACTTCATCTGCTCGTGCATAGCTTTGATGGCAGGCTTAATGTCCTGTCCATCTACCAGAACCGGCTTGTCCAGATCACTGCGCAGGGCCGAGTGAAGCACCGCGCGCTTCTCAGAACCGTTAATAATCGCGCCATTGAGCTGGTTCTTGATAGCGTCCCCCAGCCTGGCTTCTTCAGCGACAGAGACCAGCCTGGCGTGGATGGTGTCGTCGATCAGGTGGCGGGAGTAATCCAGCAACAGGCCACAGGCATCAATGGAGAAGCGATCAAAACGGTCAGCTTCCTCGGCCAGCCTGGTGCGCAGAAAGTTGTCTGGAATCTGCTTGTACAGTTTTTCCAGATCTTCAGAGGCACGGAAACCGGTCAGGGCTACAGAATACGCGGACATACGGAAACGCTCCGATGATTGTCAGGGGAAAGTAAGGCCAGCTATGCAAGCACCGTTGCGTTGCGGTTTCAACTATTTAGTTCAATAGATAGTCAAATAATAGAAAAAAGTAACCGCTGAATTTATCCACCTTTGAGCCGTCCCGGTAAAGAGGTTTTCACTCGACTACCATCAACGGAATCCGTCGAGCTAAATGCGCAAATAGATCATGTGTACTTACTTGTGAAAGTGCCCCCAAAGGTCTGGGTACTTACTGGGGCAATCATTTTTGGGTGTAAGGTTACTGCGTTGATACCGTGGGTGTTGATGCTGAGATGGTTTGCAAGTATATGCTTTTCTCAGGAAAAGCAGGAACGGCTCCAGCAGGCGCTCCAATTGTGTCACAAATGGGGAGATAGCTCGGCCAGCCTTCTTAGAAGGCTGGCCGGTAACTGCCCCTTCCAGGGGACTTAGAGCAAGCCCACTTTCTAAGAATGTGGTTTGTGCAGTTCGATATCATTACTAGCCGCGGGGGTATTTACCCGAGCCTGAGTACGCAGCTGGGCGAAGACTTCCAGAGCTGTTCTCTGATTGCCTTCGTGTCTGCCCGTTGCTTCTCTTAGATAAGACTGAGCTGGGCAGAACTTCGGGTTGAGTAGTGCACCAGCACCAAGAACAGATTCACTTGAATCTTTTTGTTTGTGAGAAGAATGT
The DNA here is from genome assembly GCF_009711465.1 of Parendozoicomonas verongulae. GTDB lineage: Bacteria > Pseudomonadota > Gammaproteobacteria > Pseudomonadales > Endozoicomonadaceae > Sansalvadorimonas > Sansalvadorimonas verongulae. The sequence continues at coordinate 12,698 of NZ_SMME01000769.1, forward strand.
GCCTGGTATTGGCTGCCTGCTACATACTTTGGTTGTATATTCATACTGAATAATCCTCCGTGACTGTTT
>NZ_SMME01000607.1:0-857 GCF_009711465.1 Parendozoicomonas verongulae
GGGTGTCGCTGCTACTCCGGCGATGAGAGTTAAGCAGGCTGACCGTATCGAATGTGGCGCCGCACAGGCAGGTAGTGTTCTGCCTCCCCCTGCACTGAGCGTTTTTGCTAATCTGGCGGTGGGTTTTAAGCAGGCTGATCGAATCGAAGGTGACGCCGCAGGGGCAGGTGGTGTTCCGTCTCCCCTTGCACCGAGCATCTTTGCTGCCCTGGTAGTGGGTTTTAAACTGGTTGACCGACTCGAAGATGGCACCGCAGGGGCAGGTGGTGTTCCGCTTCCCCTTGCATTGAGCGTTCTTGCTGCTCTGGCGGTGAGAGTCAAGCAGACTGACCGAATCGAAGGTGGCGCCACAGGGACAGGTCGTGTTCCGTTTTCCCTTGCATTGGGCGTCGCGGCTGCCCCGGCGGTGAGCGATAAGCAGGTTGGCCGAATCAAACGTGCTGCCACAGGAGCAGGTGATAGTCTGCTTCCACTTGCACCGGGCATCACTGCTGCCCCGGCGGTGACAGTTAAGCAGATTGGCCGAAGCGAATGTGGCGCCGCATGGACAGGTAGTGTTCAGCTTCCCTTTGCACCGTGTGTCTCGGCTGCCCTGACGGTGAGACTGAAGCAGACTGACCGAACCAAAGTTGGCGCCACAAAGGCAGGTGGTGTTCTGCTTTCCCCTGCACTGGGCGTCGCTACTGACCCGGCGGTGGGATTTAAGCAGGCTGACCGAATCGAAGGTGGCGCCGCAGAAGCAGGTGGTCTTCTGTTTTCCCCGGCATACTGCCCCCTTCTCATGCTGGCTCAATACTTCTACTGCCGGTGCAAAGCTATCGTAATCTAAATCACCTGGGACTGTTGATGCAGCTTCA
>NZ_SMME01000607.1:1040-1865 GCF_009711465.1 Parendozoicomonas verongulae
GTCAACTTTGATGGGAGTTGCGGAGCAAGTCGAGCTCTCAGCCATCAGGCTAAAGGTTTCCTTGTCCTGACGTGACAGCCTGATTCTGGATGGACTCCCAACCCCCTGGCAAAGCAGGCTATTTTCTGGATTCAATACACAGAACGTGTCGTCTAAAGGCTTAACGACAGGTAATGACGTGCGGATACGGCCTGTTGAAAATATCGGCCTCCCCTTCACCTGTTGGCACAACAAGCGTCCAGCTACTCACCTGTTTATCTGTACTCGCATCAACAACAATAGTGGGAGCAACGGTCAGGATACACCAAAGGTATGAGGCATTCGCCAGCTTTTGCAGCGAGCATAACATCTGATTCAACCCAGACACGAAAGGCTAGAGTAAGATAGCGGTTCTTTTTACATCCCGTCTTATTTCTTTTTAATCCGTTTCTCCTTGCATCGGGTGTCGCTGCTACTCCGGCGATGAGAGTTAAGCAGGCTGACCGTATCGAAAGTGGCGCCGCACAGGCAGGCAGTGTTCTGCTTCCTCTTACACTTGGCGCCACTGCTCTGGCGGTGAGCATTAAGCCGACTGACTGTACTAAAGATGAGGCCACAGGGGCAGGTGGTGTTTTGCCTTCCCTTGCACCGGGCATCACTGCTGCTCTGACGGTGGGCTTTAAGCTGGTTGACCGAATCGAAGATGGCGCCGCAGGGGCAGGTGGTGTTCCGCTTCCCCCTGCACTGAGCGTCTTTGCTGCCCAGGCGGTGAGAGTAAAGCTGACTGACCGAATCGAAGGTGATGCCACAGGGACAGGTAGTGTTCCGCTTTCCCTTGCATTGGGC
>NZ_SMME01000169.1 GCF_009711465.1 Parendozoicomonas verongulae
GTCTGAGGCATAGGGCCGTCAGTCGCGCCACATACCAGGATCGCGCCGTCCATCTGAGCAGCACCGGTGATCATGTTCTTAACGTAGTCAGCGTGTCCTGGGCAGTCTACGTGCGCGTAGTGACGATCGTTGGAATCGTATTCTACGTGTGCAGTAGAGATGGTGATACCACGCTCACGCTCTTCTGGAGCGTTATCGATCTGATCGAAAGCCTTCATTTCGCCACCGAAAACTTCGGCGCATACGCGAGTCAGAGCTGCAGTCAGAGTGGTTTTACCGTGGTCAACGTGACCGATGGTGCCGACGTTTACGTGCGGCTT
>NZ_SMME01000248.1 GCF_009711465.1 Parendozoicomonas verongulae
CATCTGCAACTGGGGTGCGTTTTATAAATTGGGCGTCTACGCGAGGAAAGTTAAGTGTCTTACCCCGGGAGATCTGCACGGTGTTGAGGGAGCAACTGACACTGGAGCAATCCTGTGTGACCGCCGTACAGAAATCAGCAGACGGCATAGTAGGTGGCCTCTTGCCACTGAAGGCCTGAACAAATCTCGGAGAGTAATCGTCGGGGAAGTGGTTTCGGATGGCATCTGTTAAACAACTGTCGTTGTCTCTGGATAAACCGGAGGGTGAACCGAATCCGGGAAACCCGACTGAACCAAAATCCACCCTTTGTTCATCTTTAATGGCGCGCATACTGGACAGGAATAATCTGGTGCGTGCGTTAAAACAGGTTCAACGCAATAAAGGGGCTCCGGGCGTTGACGGCATGACTGTCGACGAC
>NZ_SMME01000026.1 GCF_009711465.1 Parendozoicomonas verongulae
CATGTGCCATGTGTCTTCAGGTGAGGAAGCCCCCCCTAACATCCACTGTGCTCCCCTTCCTTCGGGAGAGATGTTTCTACGTGAGCATTGCAGAGAGCTTCAGGTGCGAACTGACGATGACAGACCTGCGGATGTCTATGGTATGCATACGCTAAAAGTTCACACAGGGAGAAGGCCCTTAGTCTGTGACCAGGACGGGTGCAACAAGCGT
>NZ_SMME01000510.1 GCF_009711465.1 Parendozoicomonas verongulae
TCAGATTTTGGTGAACACCGAAGGGGTGGACGTGAATCAAACATGGGACGGTGCCACACCTTTGTTTATGGCATCTCAAAACGGCCATGCCAGGGTGGTTCAGATTTTGGTGAACACCGAAGGGGTGGACGTGAATCAAGGACCGGATTATGGTATCACGCCTTTGTTTATAGCGTCTCAAGAAGGCCATACTGAGGTGGTTGAAATTTTGGTGAACACTGAAGGGGTGAACGCGAATCCAGTACAGGATGATGGTGCCACGCCTTTATTTCAAGCGTCTCAGGAAGGCCATGCCGAGGTCGTTCAGACTTTGCTAGATGCTGGTGCTAATCCCCTTCCTAAAAGGAAATATGATATTTTTCTCACCAAAAGCCCACTGAGTGTGGCAAAACACTCTAAGCCTCTATTTAGGAATGGTAACCCTGACAAGTGGGACAGGTATACAAAAATCATTAAAGCCCTTGAGCAAGCAATCTATAGGCCCAATGACACTTATTGTATTAATCCAGCCTGACTTAAGGTGCCACGGCTTGTCAGGTGAGGCTTGTCAGAGAGAAAACGATTATCTAAACCGTTCTTTTTGTGTCCCACTGACAAGCCATGGAAACAGCACACAAGCCTATGTTCTTCGGGCCAGAATTATTCTGTCTGCAGCCGCAGGACTGAGTCTCCGTGCTTCAGCAGCACAGCTTGGTTGCATATATTGTCGCCCGGTTTTCACCAGACGGGCCGCCTGGTATATCAGCTCCTGCATGACGGTTTTCAGGCGACGACGCCGGCGGCGTGACGGACTGGCGAGTCCGGTCCCAGCAGAGCCTTCTGTCCCATGCAACGTTGGAACCAGTTCAATGTTTGGAATGCCGTGACGCTTGATAACCGAACGAAGGTTTTTTTTGAGTGTTGTTTTCTGGTTGATGGTATGGCCGATGAAATAAAGGCCAGCAGCAGGCGTATAGAGTTCGGTGTCAGATTGTTCGATTTTTAGTTTCACAAAAACGCACCCGGCAGGTGAAATCCTGAGAGGGGGGGCATTTTACCTCTCAGGCCTTGTGTTGTCTGGTGTTTGGAGTAATTTATGTGATGTGAACTCGCGGATTCAGGTATCGTGCCTGGGTTGAATCGGAGGTTATG
>NZ_SMME01000113.1 GCF_009711465.1 Parendozoicomonas verongulae
CAGGCCGATATGTGCTGGACTGACCCGCCCTACAACGTCGATTACGAGGGCAAGACCAAGGACGCCCTGAAGATCGACAACGACAAAATGAGCGGCGAGAACTTTTACCTGTTCCTGCTGGATTACTTCACCCGCATCTGTGAAATCACCAAACCCGGCGGCCCCATCTACGTCGCTCATGCCGATACCGAGGGCACCAACTTTCGCACAGCTCTGGTGGCGTCAGGCTTTGAGCTGAAGCAGTGCCTCGTCTGGGTGAAGAACAC
>NZ_SMME01000477.1:0-422 GCF_009711465.1 Parendozoicomonas verongulae
CACAGACGTAGGGCCTGTCCCCTGTGTGGGGGCGCTTGTGTTTGGTATGCATCCCGGCGGTGTTCGTGGGCCGCTGCTTGCTGTCAGAGTGAATCGGATTCACTTCAGTAAGAGTGCCACTTGTATCGAATGCACCCTCCTCTGCACTGGCGTAAAAAAGACTCTGAAATACATCATCCTGCAGCAAATAAGATATATCTGAAAATAGAGCCTCAGCCTGCTCCAGGTCCGAAAGCTCTGGAAATTGCGTGTTCAGAAGGGGAGGTGAAGAAGGAGGCGTGGATAAAATGTCAGGAACCTCATTGTTACTGGAAATGAGGCAAGTGGTAGATGGATGTCTAATCCATGTTGTGGCAGCCGTTGAACCAGTGAGTGTGAATTGGGTTCTGTGTTTTTTCCCGCGGCAATGCACAAAGTGGTGA
>NZ_SMME01000477.1:673-1010 GCF_009711465.1 Parendozoicomonas verongulae
GGGTGAAGAGGTCTGCCCTTGTCTTCTGATGCAGAGATGACAGATACAGACAGGCCGATCACTATGCAGAGACTGGTGACAATAAAGTTCAGCCTGAACAGCATTTCCATTCTTCCTACAAAAAAACAAAGAAGATAGCAGCGTAGCTGGTGGCCTCTTGTCATGTTGGTGATCAGGGTATGGTTGTGAAAGGGACAGACTGGATTACCCATCTTCCCTATTGTGTTTGGTGAGCTTGTGTTTTGTGAGAAGACCGGGTCGGGTGAAAGACTGGTGGCACCCGTCCAGATCACAGACGTAGGGCCTTTCTCCTGTATGGATACGCTTGTGTCTGGTT
>NZ_SMME01000523.1:0-301 GCF_009711465.1 Parendozoicomonas verongulae
GGTGCCACAACATGGATCCGGGATAAGGCACACATGTGTCATGTGTCTTCAGATGAGGACGACCCTCCTCACATCCACTGCTCCCGGTTTCCACAGTTCAATACCTGTGAGTATGACAAAGGGCTTCAGGTTAGAAGTGACGATGAAAGGCCTGAGGATTTCTATGGTATGTCCACGCTAAGAGTTCACATAGGGGACAGGCTCTTTGTCTGTGACCATGACGGGTGCAACAATCTTTCACCTTATCCAGTCATCTCACCAGACACAAATATATCCACACAGGGGACAGGCCTTTTGTCTG
>NZ_SMME01000523.1:675-824 GCF_009711465.1 Parendozoicomonas verongulae
ATACCTGTGATTTTGACGGGTGCAGCAAGTGTTTTGCCCAATCCGGCGATCTCACCACCCTTCACACAGGGGAGAAGCTCTTTGTCTGTAACCAGTCACACGGGGGACAGACCCTATAGCTGTGATTTTGACGGGTGCAACAAGCGTTT
>NZ_SMME01000523.1:1124-1201 GCF_009711465.1 Parendozoicomonas verongulae
TAATCTCACCAGGCACAAACGTATCCATACAGGGAACACGCCCTTTATCTGTGACCAGGACGGGTGCAGCCAGTCTT
>NZ_SMME01000205.1 GCF_009711465.1 Parendozoicomonas verongulae
GCATATGTGAGAAGGGGGCGGCACCATATGCGCTGGAGCCTTGAAGAAGAAAAACGCTTACCCCTCATAGAAGGTGTAAATCGTTATTGTGACAGGCACCCTGAGATTATCCCTATTCTTGTTGACAGACTAAGCTGGGAGGAGGATTCTCTTGGTAAGCTGCTTCGCCACTTAACGAAGTTTGCTATACAATCGCCGCTCACATCTGAGCGAGCAGATTTTATTTACAAATTGACCTGTTATAGGAAGAGACTACTGCTCAGTAACCTGAAGAGAATGGGAAATGAGGTACATTGAGCACCTGATAGAGCCGGATCGACTACTACTATCCTGGCAAGCGCTCGAGAGCAAGAATCGTAACCGT
>NZ_SMME01000102.1 GCF_009711465.1 Parendozoicomonas verongulae
TTCTTGTCGGTAGGGGTCAAGGTCGTTGGCAAGAGTAAAAAGTAATACCGCTGTCTGTCCGAACTCTTTCTCCTTTTCTTCTTCGATACCCAAAGTTTGCAATCCAGGTTGCGGCCACACAGATAAAAAGCGGAAGCAGTGAGCCAGCTGACTGAGGCAGGATGCATTTGTGCCTGCACTGGACTCCACAGCAAGGGCAGCCCAATGGAACGCGTTCCCCAGAAGAGTCAAATGTTCGGGCAAGATTTTCTCAACGT
>NZ_SMME01000787.1:0-14047 GCF_009711465.1 Parendozoicomonas verongulae
TCAACATCAACATCATCAACATCAACATCAGCAGCTGACGTTGGGAGTACCTGATCAACAGCATCTCTTATTTTCCATGGCGTGAGTGACAGGAGGCTATAGAGGTGTTCAGCAATATCCTTCTCATCCACACTCTTGGGCACCAGCTGATGAAAAGGCTCTAACTCCAGAACAGGTTTCAGATCGGCTTCACTAATCAGATTGATAGCGCGCAAGGCCTCCAGCATACCCTGTCTGTTTTGCTCGAGCCCCTGGGGGGTGTTTGGTGGACAACCTTTTTCTACCCATTGCGTGAGACTCATCTCCTCCGGTTCAGAGCCAGGAGACATTGTCACACTCACCACCTCAGGGAACTCAGCCCCTAACAAAGCGGCAGCCTTTACCTTATCAACCTTATTGTCTCTTATCGCTTCCATCAGCGCCTGATAGATCTGTTCATAGTCATGGGGCCGTCCTATCAAAAGAAGAGACAGATATCTGTTGCAATTCTTGCCTATTACAGCCCCGACCAGCAACATTTCCCGGATCACCCTGTAAAATTCGTTATCTGTCCACCTTTCCCCCCGCATCCCGTGGGGCCTCAGAAGGCCAAGATACAAAGGATCATGGTAAATATCTCTCTCAAATTCAGGGAGGTCAGGGTTAAACCCATTTTCAAGAAGGGTTAGAATAATATCCACATTCCCGCCAATACTTGCACACTCGAACAGGTTGGCATATTCCGACTCCCTTTCGAAGGTGAACCCTCCGGCCTCATCAACCAGTCTCCGGAACACGCCATAGCCATTCCATATAGCTACACTCTTGAGTAGCATCTGGGGGTGGAAAGGGCAGTTCCTGGCCTTTGGAGGGATCATATCCAAAAAATAATCGACAACGTCTAAATTGCCCGCCTTGAAAGCAGAGACCAAAGGGGTATTCCGGCACTGATTCTGCTCCTCATTCTCACAGAGGTAATGTGCTTTCAGATTGGCACCGGTTCTGTAAAGCAAATCAACCATGTCCAGACTGTTTATCTTTTGCTGTGCTGCCAGCATCAAGGCTGTTTGGTTACGCACAAAAAGTGGTCTATTGATATCAACAGCTTTCAGAACAAGCAGGCCTTTCAGCTCATCAACATTTCCAGTGCTAATCGCTCTCTCCAGGTCATCACAATGTCTGACTAACCGACTGGTCAATAACTGAACAGTTACTTTTTTCCGGGCAAGAAAGGCAGTTAACTGGTTGCTATTGGAAATTCTTCCCTCGCCCTGATAGCAAGCATATTGACTGAGCGAGTTCACCATATGGCTATCGCTAACACCGTACTCCAGAAAGACCAGCATTCTTCTTCGCGTTGATGCTGTACAGTCCCGAACAACAAAATGATTTAAAACAGCCTGTTCACCCGCCTGTTCTCCTTGTCCTAATATCGGATCAACAAATCGTGCAAGGCCAGAGGCTCGGTAGAGTGTAGAAAAAGCGTTCATGACAGCCCTCCATGTATTCGTTTCTGAAGTGTTCAGACTTACTCACGGCCTGAACAGTTCCCCGGTCAGAGAGGCGCCAGATAACAAATACGTTCGTATGGGAGGAAACAGAGAAGAAGAAAAAAATGCCCGCTTTAAGCGGGCTGTGATCTGGAGGCAGAGCTCAGGAGACGGGGGCTTTCTTGCGACGGGGGGGCTCAAACCCCGTATCAACGCCCACAGGCTTTTTCTCACCACCAGCCGCAGGGGCCTTGCGCTTCTTGGGGCGCGTAACCTTTCTGGCAGCAGCCTTCTTCTCGGCGGTGGTCTTCTTTTTCTTCTTGGTGCCGGCAGCCTTGCCGGAGGCTTTCACCTTCTTCGGGCCTTTGTAACTGCCTTCTACGGCCTTTTCTGTCTTGCGCTCGAAACGCACCTTCAGGTAACGCTCAATAGCAGACATCAGGTTCCATTCATTCGGGCCAATCAGGCTGATAGCTGTGCCCTCCTGACCGGCACGGCCAGTACGGCCAATACGGTGCACATAGTCGTCACCGTTACGAGCCATATCCAGGTTGATCACCAGATCCACGCCCTGAATATCCAGGCCGCGAGCCGCTACATCCGTCGCCACAAGAATATTCACCTTGCCTTCACGGAGCAGCATCATCACCCGGTTACGGTCTGGCTGAATCATCTCCCCGTGCAGAGCACTCACCCGCAAATCCTGCTCTTTGCGCAGCATGGTGTTCAGAGCGTTGGTCTGCTCACGGGTGTTAGTGAAGATAATGGCTTTCTGGAATGTTTCGTGTTTCAGCAGCCAGGTCACGATACGGATTTTGTGGGCTGGATCGTCAGCCAGCATAATCTGCTGACGGATGCTGCCATGCTGATCCTGAGCGGTGCTCAACAGCAGGGTTTCGTGCTGCTCTTTCAGCACCTGCTTGATCACATGTCGCATGCCTTTCTGCTTGAGAGTGGCGGAGAACAGCAGGGTCTGGCGATCCTTTTTACACGCGCTCTCGATTTTCAGCACATCTTCACTGAAGCCCATATCCAGCATGCGGTCGGCTTCATCCAGCACCAGCACTTCCAGATCAGACAGATCCACTTCCTTGCGGCCCATGTGTTCCAGCAGGCGCCCAGGGGTAGCAATCAGGATTTCCGGGTTCTTGCGCAGCAGTTTGATCTGGGTTTTGTAATCTTCACCACCCACAATCATGCCCGCTTCAATGAAGGTGAACTTGCCCAGCGCTTCGCACTGCTGCAGCACCTGACGAGCCAGCTCACGGGTAGGCACCAGCACCAGAGCGCGGGTGGCTGAACGAGGCGCGTCGGTATTCAGGAAGCGGTTCAGAATCGGCAATACAAAGGCCGCTGTTTTGCCGCTGCCGGTTTCAGCACTTACCAGCAGATCTTTCCCGGCGCAGGCTTCAGGGATGGTTTTGCCCTGAACTTCGGTAGGCGTGTCAAAGCCCAGTGTGTCCAGCCCCTTGAGCAGGCGCTCATGGAGCTCCAGATCAGAGAAACGGCCAGTGGTGGGCTGAGTCTCGGATTGGGGAATCTGGTTTTCAGTAGTCAATGTCTGTCTCAGAAATAAAGCTTGAATCGGCGAACTTTAGCAAAAACGCGAGAAAACAGCCCGCATTTCACTGTTTAGGGACTTAAGTACCCAGAACACAGCAGGCAAAGCTTCGCTTGACTTATAATATCCGCCCTGCAGACAAGAATAATTCTGACCTCTTTGGACTAGCCAGGCATGAAGATTATTTTGAGATTCCTGCTGTGCAACATATGTATGTTGTATATGGGCTTATTCAGTACCGCCCTTGAAGCCGGAACTGAAAAAAAACCTGTAAATCAATCTTCCCAATTGAAGCCACACGCTGCCTGTTTTGGCCAATCCACGCAAACTGTTGAGTCATATTCTCCCCCTCCTGCTCCGGGGATTGTAATTAATCCAACCAGCCAGATAGAATCGGCTTCACCCATTATTGGGCAGCACAAAAGGAAATTAAAAACTAGCAACACGGTTGCCAAAAAGCGGAGAGACATGGCCGTCATGTTCCGTCCAACGGTTTGCCATCAGGTTGTGAGGCACTTGCTTCGAACTATCGACTTTCTAGGCATTCATCATGTTCTGGTTGATCTGGTATTTGGCAGGGCATTCCATCACTCAAAATTGTTTGCACCAGGCAGGGCTGATAAATGGCTTGATATTCGCCTATACGACAAAAACGAGGAGCAAGCTTTAGTCACAGAGTTTACGGAACTTGGCTTCCAGACCATCACCTGTACTGCTGAAGATACATCAGAACAACTGAACAGCTTTAGCCAGCGGGAAGTCCAACCAACATTACTTATTATCGGTGACCATTGCGCCTTTGATAAGGATCTGACCAGGTTACAGACACTCTTCCTGAATGCGAACATCAGACTGGGACAAATTACTCATTTGGCCGCAGCCTCCCGCCCAGACATCCAGAAAGTTGTAGCAAGGCTTCCCAGTTTAAACGACACCTCTTGCATAACAACTCTGCTCACCAAAACTCTTCAGTACAACAGAGGAGTTTTTGGCAAACTTATACGACGAACAGATAAAAAATCTTCCACCAATTCCTGGATAGCTAAACATAGCCACCCTAGCGCTCAAACAGAGAGAAAAAACCGGACGGTCATAATCATGGAAGAGCTGTCAGAACCGATTAACATGTTTAATATCATTCTACTCGCCTGCAAAAGTGCAATGAAAGAGCTTCATTACGTCAGCAAAAAGTCCGAAAACCACACGCAGATAGACGCCCTGGCGAATCAGCTGACATGCCCTGTTCAAATCACACACCATGAGTGTATCGAACCATGTGTTGCACAACTGAAAAGCAGGGGCTTTTCTATATACGGCTCTGTTTTGTCCCAAGAGGCTACTGCACTGGATCACACAGTAAGAGAACCGTTGATTGCTGTGATTCTGGGAAATGAAGGACACGGAATGTCAAAAAACGCTATTGATCTCTCAGAACAACAGGTAACCATACCTCAACACGGTGTTACAACCTGCCTCAACGTCACCGCTGCCGCTGCACTCCTTGTTAATCGCCTGCAATCAACCGGACCTATGTTGCCACGGCTCAATAAAAGTCAATCAAAAATGCACTTATAATCCAACTAATTCGATCAAAAACCAAACAGATCATGGAATTAACTACCAATACCGCTCCTCTGATTATCGCTCATCGCGGCTGCAGTTACCCAAGCTTCAACCAGAACACCATTCGCTGCTTCAAGCAGGTTATTGCTGAAGGCACCCCTGCTATTGAGTTCGACGTACAGGTTACCTCCGATGGCGTGCCAGTGATTGTTCACAACCTGGACCTGGCAGAAGTGTCCACCGGCTCAGGCCTGGTGTGCGAAACTACCTTTGCACAAATACAGGAGCTATACGCGGGCAAAATCGAGAACGGCAAAGACCCAATTCCTACACTGGAAGATATGTTTGTTCTGATGGCAGAAACGCCAGAAGAAACCCGTCCGGTTATGCACCTTGAACTGAAAGGCAATCTGTCTGGCAAAGCCAGCGCCGAGCTGATGAGCCAGTGGCTGGCAGATAAACGACTGCGTAACGAAGACTTCTTTATCAGCTCCTTCAACCCCGGTGAACTGGCGGTAATGAAGGAAGCCCACCCAGAGATTGAGCGCGCCTTCCTGTACGGTGCTGTTGTGCGTGCACCTCTGGAAGAGCAGGTGCCTGAGCTGGAAGGGCAGTGGGTGACATTCTTCAACTACCCAGAAGAAGCCTACATGCTCACCAAGTTCACAGACCTGGAATCTCTCGAGCCTGTGGCTGCAGAGCACATCAAGGATGACCAGCAGCGCCAGATTCTGATGGACATTGTGGAAGATAACTTCACCGGCAACTGCTACACCGACGCGGTGATCGACACCGCTGAAGAGCTGGGCTGCGTAGCCATCAACACCAACTGGAAGAACACCTCCCGTGAGTTTGTAGAAAAGGCTCACGCCCGTGGCTTCAAGGTGAACTGCTACACCATCAACAATCTGGATGATATGAAGGCCAAGGTTGCCATCGGCATTGATGGTTTCTTCACCGATAACTTCATCGGCGCTAAAGAACTGTTCGCCTGATCAGGCATGAAACCGGTATCAATAACGGATATTCCGTAATTGATGCCGGTTCTCCTTAAAACATAAAGTTTCCCTTCATTACGCCAAGTACCCGCGTTTAATCCCTCATAAGTACCCGGGCCATTGCTTTCGCATAATGATGGCGAGTGGATTTTTTCGCTCTTCAAGGAACAGCGTCGGGAGCGTAGCCCGCTACGTGATAAGAGTTGTGACGCAGCAAGGGCGGAAAAAGACGCCGCCAGACTATGCGAAAGCAATGGTCCGGGTACTTATCCTCAGGAAACTTTTCCAGGAAGGATCGGTATCGTTTTATGTCGAAAAACCTCATGTTGCAGTGTCGGCGTGGAGCCAGGCTGTTAACAGTTTCTGCCCTTTGCGCGTTTTTCTCCGTAACCGCACAGGCCAAATGGCAAAACCCTGCCGACCGTTATAAAGACGCCTACAAAGAATATACCGATGCCACCTGCCCCATTCGGCAGGACCACATCAAAAACTTTGTTTACTTCTCGCGCGGCCGTAACCAGATACGCAACCACTCTCTGCTGACGAACAGCAACTTCCAGGGTGCACAGATCATGTACTCTTGGGCACAGCTGGAAACCAGCAAAGATCACTACGACTTTTCCATCATCAAAGAGGATTACGAATACCTGAAAGCCCACGGCAAAAAGCTGTTTATCCAGCTGCAGGACGCAACCTTCAACCCGAATTACAAAGCCGTACCCAAGTATCTTCTCAGCGATGAATACAATGGCGGTGCCGTGTATCAGTACGTTGATGGCGACAACCCCAAGAGCAAACCGGAAGGCTGGGTTGCCAGGCGTTGGGACAAGAAGGTGCAGAAGCGTTTCGCACTGCTGCTCGCAGCACTGGGTAAAGAGTTCGATGGCAAGATTGAAGGTATCAACCTTCAGGAAACGGCTATCGGCGTAAGCCCAAAAACTGAACCAACTTTCACACCAGAAAGCTACGTGGAAGGTTTAAAGGCCAATATGCTGGCCATGAAAACGGCATTCCCTCACTCCACCACCATGCAGTACGCCAATTTTATGCCCGGCGAATGGCTGCCATGGGAAGACAAGGGTTACCTGAAAGACATCTACAGCTACGGTGAAAAAATCGGCGTTGGCCTCGGCGGCCCAGACCTGATGTTCCGCAAACGCAGCCAGCTGAACCATTCACTGGCGATGATGCATGAGCACGAATACACCGCACCGCTGGGTATCGCGGTTCAGGACGGTAACTACATTGGTCAGACCAACACCACCAAGGTTGTTGCCAACCACAAGAACATTGTTCCCCAGCTGCACGCTTTCGCGAAAAACTTCCTGAATGTGGATTACATCTTCTGGGTGAACCAGAAGCCTTACTTCAAGACGGATGTGCTTTCCTGCATGCCTGCCAAATCAAGTTAGCAATATTATCATTCATACGTTAGCTGCACAGATCATGTATATAAGTACCCGGACCATTGCTTTTGCATCGTTTGCATCATCTGTATAGCTGGCACATACTTGGCTTCGAGGTAGGATTTAGCATAAGAACAATAAAGCAACTATTCTCCTCTCGTTGCGCTGTATTATGCGATAGAGTTCAAATACTGGGGATATAAAAGTGGATGAAAAAGTAACAAACCTCACTCAATTTCGAGAAGATAGAAAGGTTGAGAGTGGCTTTCTTAATATCCTTGATGAAGAGATGAAAAAAGAAGGTGCTGTCCAGCCTATACCCAAATCTCTCTTTGAAAGAATTGCCCGGCTTCAGCAAATGGCCGAAGCTCAGCCTGCCACAGCACCTGATACTCGCGAAGAACTTCTGGAAGGCTAATAACGCCAAGACCTTTCAAAGGTAGACGAATTAGTTGATGGAAGTTTTATCACAGAATGGATGGGAACTTTACGCCTTAACAGTTTTCTTAGAGCAGCTTCAACAGCTTGTGACTGACGTAGAAACTGTCGCCAAGAAACGTCCTGAGAAGTTGAATTGCCATCCGAAGTACAAACTCCTGATAGCAGTAACCACAGCTATTTATGAACAAGTTCCTGAAAACCCTCAAGATACCAAATATTTATTAGGGAAGACTCTTGGACCTACAAATAAGGCTTGGAGGCGCGTAAAGGCAGGATTGCCTTCTCGCTACAGGCTATTTTTCCAATTTCGCAGCTCTCAGCCAAAAGCCATTGTCTATGCGTGGTTTAATAACGATAAAACGCAGAGAAAAGCTGGGTCCAAGACCGACGTATACGAAAGTTTCAAAGTGCTCATGCAAACTGGGCAAGTTCCTCGAACATGGGATGAGCTCATAGGGAAAGCGAAACCTCTCTCCGAAGAGACCGGAGAAGCTTCGTAGTCTGTTCATAACCTCAGAGATACCCAATCAAACGTAACATCCAGCATCCGATTCGCAAACCCCCACTCATTATCAAACCAGCACATGACTTTCAGCATCCGGCTGCCACTCACTTGTGTCTGAGTGCCATCCACAATGCCTGAACGTTTGTCATGATTGAAATCCACCGAGGCATGAGGATCAGCGGTGTAACCGAGAATACCTTTCAACCGACCACTTTCTGCAGCGTCTTTGATTAGCTGATTCGCAGCCTCTTCCGTGACATCCGCATTCAGGTTCACCGTGAGCACCATGGTGGATACATTGATTGTCGGCACCCGCATGGCGGTTGCCTGAATGCGTCCTTCCAGCTGGGGAAGCAGGCGTTCGATCCCTTTGGCGAGGCCCGTATCCACCGGGATGATAGAGTGCAGGGCGCTGCGTGTGAGGCGCAGGTCGCTCTGGTGGTAGGCGTCTATTACGGGCTGATCGTTCATCGCCGAGTGGATAGTTGTTACCGTTCCTTCGCTGATGCCCCACTTGTCGTCCAGCAGTTTGAGCACCGGTACTATGCAGTTGGTGGTGCAGGATGCGTTTGAGACAATGCGATGATCACTCTGCAGTAATTCTTCATTGATACCATAGACAATGGTGGCATCCACATCCGCCAAAGCAGGTTGGGAGAACAGCAGTTTGGGCGTGCCTTGCTGAATATGCTGTTCGGCGGTTTCCCGATCCTTGAATGAGCCGGAGCATTCCAGCAGCAGGTCTATTTCCTGCTCATGCCAAGACAGGTTCTTCGGGTCGCTCTCATGGAAAATCCGAATACGATCGTCATTAATAACCAGCTCATCATCGGTATGGGAAACCTGACCGGGAAACTGCCCGTGGGTTGTGTCGTACTGGGTGAGATAGGCGATAGTGCGGGTGTCTGCCAGCTCATTGATAGCAACCACCTGAAGCTGATTTCGGTAGCCATTTTCATACAACGCCCGCAAGACGCATTGCCCGATACGGCCAAAGCCATTGATCGCAATCCTGTAAGCCATTTGCGTTCCGAGTTCTTAGTATTTTGTTGGGCTGCATAGTAACTGAAAATGCTGCTGGGGATAAAAACCTTAAACAACTCCTGACTGTCAGTATGCGCAACAGTCCAGACAGGTTGACGCACCTTTTCCGGCTTTTTGTGCTCTTAGAGACACAACACATATCATAAGGTGCTCAACTATGATCAAACCCGCCGTTCAGGTGCAAACGCCCACTGCCCCAATAGACATACCCGGAAAAACGAACTCTGGAAGCTCTGCAGTCACTCAGCTTTCCATGACCTACGCAGGTCCTGGATGCCAAACACCTCCAGCGTTCAAACCTTTAACCCCACCGGCAGGCGAGCTGACTCAGCGCAGTATCACATCAGCAGAAGAAGAAGTGTGCATCACTCCAGCACCCATTCCACCGGGGGGGAGCATGGTCTTACCCCGGCTCGTGTCCAATCTTTCAGGCACTGAGCAGACAAACTCTGAGAACGTTGCGCCATTAGATAATTTTTCGATACTGCGTGATGATGATCAGGACTGGTCAGCCGCTGAAGTGTTCCAGGGCGTGATTGACTCCTTTGAAGATGACGACCTGCGCCTTAAACACCACCTCGCACATCGAGCAACTTTGAGCACATTGTTTCTCGGAGCTTCTGGCGTTGTGCGCTGGCTGGGACTGTCAGCCATTGAAGAGATGTTTCAAGGCTTTCACATGCCTCCTTTCGTGGCCAGCCCGCTGGCGATTGCCACCACAGCCATGTCGTATTTAACAACCAACCTGTTAGGGGTTTATGCTGTAAACCATATGCCTTTCGAAGGTATATCTCACCGCTGGCAACTATTGAGTGGGACTGTCGCTCTTGTGCCATCCATGATTGATTCGATTGCCGGTTATGTGGCTCTTTCTACACTGGGCTTGGGAGCACCTGTTGCCCTTGCTGGTGCAGGTATCTCTTTTCTGGGGAATATTTTTTATTACTGGAATTTTGTTGATCGCCTCCCCTTTATCCTTAAAGGCCAGAATGATGCCAAAGAGATGCTCGCAGAGCGCGCCAAATGGCTGCAGGATGATATTGCAAAAGAGCTTGAAAAACCGGAAATCAAAGAGATCGCAGACAAAACAGCCCTGTGCAAAGAGCTGGCGAAGCGATTGATTCGCCCGCGGGCTGGAGAGTGCCTTCAGAGGCTTTTGCCTATTGCCTCAAAATCCCACAGAAACCGCAATATTATTGCCGAGATCAAAGCAGCCCAAGCCGGAAGAGGGGACCTTGTTTCTGTCAAAGCCCTTGAAGACGATGCCGTGAAAGCCAGAACCAAAGGCTGCAATAGAGTAGGACAACTGGGCCTGCTCACAGCATTTTCTCTGGCCTGTAGTGGCTTTACCTGGAGTGATAACAGCCCATCGGTTAACTCTCTGCTCACCAGATATTATCCAACCATGGTGTGCGCATCCGCAGCACAAACCGCTTACTACGCAGCCGCTCAGGGTTGTGCTCAGGTGTTCTCGGTTGCGGAAACCATCGCCACTGGCGTGCTCTCCTTTGATAACGCCAAAATCTTAAGTAAGAGCATCAAAAGTGGTTTATGCAATACATGGCGCAAGGCCTCCAAAGCCGATGTCGCGATGTTCACACTCGGCATCAGTGCCAGCCTGTGTTACACGTTGACGATCTACGGTGCAGTCAGAAAAGACTTAGAAGAAGACCCATGTCTCGGAGGCGTACAGCCAGCGTTGTATATTCTGCCGATTATAGGAGCAACAGCGGGTTTCCTGCATACATGGATGATTGGCCCTGAACTCAAAGGTGTAAAAAATGCCGTGAAAGATCTGGGAGTGAATATCTATCGCTCCATAAAGGCTACGTGCTCTCGCACGGGTGCCCAGACTCCAACGGAACAGACACCGCTATTGATAGAGGAGCAACAACGCCGAAGGCGCACAAGGCGTCTGGAAGAGAGTGAAGAGGCAGCCCTTCTTGAGGAAGAGGAACGCGATGATGACAATGTGTCTGACAGGTCAGACTCTTCTGAGGACACTCAAGAAATAACGGTCAAAGTATCCATCGAGAGTTAAAAAAACGGGAGGCCTGTTCAGGGTCTCCCGCCTTGGGTGAAACGGATGTATTGCAAGAGAAGATGATTAGTCCAGATCGTCCAGCATATCTTCAGCAACAGTCAGCACGTTCTCGAGGGTGAAACCAAACTCGCGGAACAGGTCGGCAGCAGGAGCAGACTCACCGAAGGTAGTCATGCCGATGATGCGTCCGTCCAGACCAACGTACTTGTACCAGAAGTCAGCGGCAGCAGCTTCGATAGCCAGACGTGCGCCCACTTCCAGAGGCAGAACGCTCTGGCGGTATTCTGCATCCTGTTCATCGAATACTTCCGTTGAAGGCATGGACACAACGCGCACCTTCTTGCCTTTGGCCGTCAGGGCATCATAAGCGTTCACAGCCAGTTCCACTTCAGAACCGGTGGCGATGAGAATCAGCTCTGGCTCACCTTCACTGTCTTTCAGAACGTAACCACCGCGCTCAACGTTAGCCAGCTGGGCATCGGTACGTTCAATGCAAGGCAGCCCCTGACGGGAGAATACCAGTGCCGATGGGCCAGTCTTGTGCTCGACAGCATGCTTCCAGGCCACTGCGGATTCCACAGTGTCACAGGGGCGCCAGGTGTTCAGGTTTGGCGTGGCGCGCATGCTCGCCAGCTGTTCGATGGGCTGGTGAGTCGGACCGTCTTCCCCCAGACCGATGGAGTCGTGGGTGTAAACCTGAATCTGCTGGATCTTCATCAGAGCCGCCATACGCAGAGCGTTGCAGGCGTATTCCATGAACACCAGGAAGGTAGCACCGTAAGGGATGAAGCCACCGTGCAGGGCCATGCCGTTCATCATGGCAGTCATGCCGAACTCACGCACACCGTAGTGCATGTAGTTACCGCTGGCATCTTCACCGGTGATGGACTTACAGCCGTTCCAGATAGTCAGGTTGGAACCGGCCAGGTCAGCAGAGCCACCCAGAAATTCCGGCAGCATGGGGCCAAAGGCATTCAGAGTATTCTGAGAAGCTTTGCGGCTGGCAACCTTGGCAGCTTCGGCCTGACAGCTACGGATATATTCGGCAGCGCGATCAGAGAAGTCTGCTGGCAGTTCTCCAGAAATGCGGCGTTCGAACTCGGCCGCCAGCTCAGGGTGCTGGGCTTTGTAAGCTTCAAAGCGGGTGTTCCAGTCAGATTCGGCAGCAGCACCTTTTTCACGGCAGTCCCACTCCTTGTAAATATCTTCGGGAATCTCGAAAGGTCCATGCTCCCAGCCAAGCTGCTTGCGGGTCAGGGCGATTTCTTCGTCACCCAGAGGTGCACCGTGACAATCTTCCTTGCCGCCCTTGTTGGGGGAACCAAAACCGATGGTGGTCTTGCAGCAGATCAGGGTTGGTTTGTCGGTGTTGCGCCTTGCCTGAGCGATAGCAGCAATCAGGGCATCGGAGTCGTGACCGTCAACAGCAGGAATGACTTCCCAGCCGTAAGATTCAAAACGTTTAACGGTATCGTCGGTGAACCAGCCTTCCACTTCGCCATCAATGGAGATGCCGTTGTCGTCGTAGAAAGCGATCAGCTTACCCAGCCCCAGAGTGCCCGCCAGAGAGCAAACTTCGTGGGAAATACCTTCCATCATGCAGCCATCGCCGAGGAACACGTAGGTATTGTGATCAACGATATCGTGGCCAGGACGGTTGAACTGAGCCGCCAGAACTTTTTCAGAAGCTGCCATGCCTACAGCGTTGGCAATGCCCTGCCCCAGAGGGCCGGTGGTGGTTTCAATGCCTGGGGCGTAGCCGTATTCAGGGTGACCGGCCGTTCTGGAGTTCAACTGACGGAAGTTCTGTAAATCTTCAATATTCAGATCGTAGCCCGTCAGGTGCAGCAGGGAGTACAACAGCATCGAGCCGTGACCATTGGACAGAATAAAGCGGTCACGATCGGCCCATTCAGGGTTATTGGGGTTGTGCTTGAGAGTATCTCTCCACAGCACTTCAGCAATATCAGCCATACCCATAGGGGCACCGGGGTGACCGGATTTGGCTTTTTGGACAGCGTCCATGCTCAGGGCACGGATGGCGTTAGCGCGTTCGCGGCGAGTAGTCATCGAACCAGTGGCTCCACTTGTTACACGAATAAGGGATTGCGAGGGTAGGCCGGAAAACCCGGTATTCTAATGGCTGCGAGGGAAAACGTGAACCAAATCACCGAATTTCTCTGCCAAAAGCTTTACTGACAGCTTTGTCAAGCCACATAACCATTACTGTCATCTCCTCGAACATTCCCATAACTCCCCTGTCAGAGTTTTAAGAACATTGAAGTCACACTTCTGAAGGGAGTCAGGCCATAGCCGAGAATCGCATAAACTCAGACGACGTGTCCCCGTTCTCAGATATGTACCTGCGAGACGATGAAATGCCCACCGAAGAGCTGTTCGGCAAATGCCTTTGGCCTTTGGACTTTGGCTTCACCGGTTACCTACGCAGTGAAAGGAATTGGTTATCTTCTATCGTCCACAAAATCCCTTTTTGGCTACGAAGTTGCCTCAGTCCAGGATGTTGAGCGAAAAATTACCACAAGCGCAGACGATACCAGCAACAGAAAACAGCAAGAGGACAAAGCCATGCAGACAGACCATCAAGTATCAATTAAAGGAACCTCATGGCTAGCTCCCAAAGCAGTCACAGAATGTACCGTGTGTTACGATGACGTGAGCAGTGTCGCTGTTTGCGAAGGAGGGCATAAAATCTGCAAAGCCTGTTTTGAGAATCATTTCGACCGTCTCAATGATTGTCCTGAGTGTCGTACAAAACTAACAGACAGGGGCACAGCCAGGTTTACTGTGAAGGCAGGACTCTTAACCCTTAACAATACAAACTTTCGCTGTCTGAGTAAGCAATGCAAGTGGTCAGGGGGGTACAATGACCTGGACGACCACAGGTTATCTTGCTCTGATGAACCTGTAAATTGCGATTATGACTGTGGTGAAACCCTGCCTCGCCGGGAGCTCACGCCCCATAAGCAGCAATGCAGAAAGCGCCCTTACAGGGAAG
>NZ_SMME01000787.1:14292-15016 GCF_009711465.1 Parendozoicomonas verongulae
ATTTAAAGATGAATGTCTGGAAATGGCAGCCAATCAGCTACAAATTCCAGGTAAAATAAAAGAGTTTTCTGATCGCCTGATCAGATTCTACCCTCTGGTTCTTGCTGCCGCCTTAAAAGAAACCTCTGAATCAGGTCTGACAGCACCTGCAGCCACCACAAGTCACAGGCCATGCGCTTTTCAATGCGGTTTTATAGCCAACAATCACAAGGAATTTTCTTCTCATTTCTCTGAGTGCCCCTACCAACCAATTTCGTGCCGCCACTGCTCAAAAACAGTGCAGAGAAAAGATATTATTGCTCATGAAGAGGAATGTAACCTGCGCCCTGTGGACTGTACTTTTTGTGACGAAACCGTACCGCAGAAAAGCATGGCGCAACACTTTGAGTATTGTGTCGGTTACCCGGTAAACTGCACTCTGTGCCACAACGCTGTTCCTCGATCACAACTCGACCAACACCGGGAATCAGAGTGCCTGCAAAGGCTTGTAGACTGTGATCGCTGCTTTGAAACATTCACTGTCGCGGAGCTGAACACGCACAAACAGGGTTGTCGATTTATGCAGAATATGACCCTGCTGGCCAGCTCTGCCAATGCCCCCGTCACGCTGGTTCCCCAACCCGGCGCCATTGGCTCCATTTACCAACCAGAGGATTCCCAGAGGGATTCATCCACTATCTATCTAGCTTTGCCATATAACAAGTTTCAGAAATATTTACTTTGC
>NZ_SMME01000173.1 GCF_009711465.1 Parendozoicomonas verongulae
TTTCAGTACCGCGGCAGAGTACTGGTTATGGGCAATAAGTGCTGCTGGGGGGGCAAGAGAGATGGAATAACTGGTGAGGTGTCTGATGTCCGTGGTCGTCAGTGGCCTGCACCCCGTCGTTTCTGGGTGCTCAAGACGTGTGGCCGGATAAGCAGAGACTGCTTCGGGGGAAGGGACGATAAGAGGATGTGAAACAGCTGAAAACGAGCGGATGTCCATTATCAGTACCCTTCAGGTTTATTCCAAATAGCTGGCTATCCATGGGCAAATCAAAATAACCAGTCATTCAGACTTGTTTGGGGTATCAAAGTTTCAGGAATGAA
>NZ_SMME01000233.1 GCF_009711465.1 Parendozoicomonas verongulae
TTACCTGGCCGAAGCAGCGAGATTGATGGAAGCTATGGACTTTGAAACCGGGATTAACTGGCCTGCCTGCTGGCAGGAACTCCAGAGTGTTTTAAATCAACCTGTTGCCAGCTATTGCCAGAAGGCGCCGGAGGTCAGTACTCAGCTAACAGATGTTATGGATACACAAGCTCAGTTGTTAAAGCCTGCGATAACAACGCTGGACAGCGGGACAAATTATAAGCAGCTTCCTGCGCAACAGGCGCAGTTGCCACAGTCTGTCATAAAAACTCTGGATAGCAGGACAAAATACGAGCAGCTTCCTGCGTCATGTATCAGCTACAAAAAAGTTTTTCAGACTGTCGACCATGATCCACGGATGACCCGTCTTCATGTATATGATATTGCTGCGACCCCCG
>NZ_SMME01000370.1:0-360 GCF_009711465.1 Parendozoicomonas verongulae
GAAATGCTGGAGCCCGTGTTTTTTTCTGCGCCTGAACCATCAGCACCATCAGAACAAGGCAGAACCACCACTGGGGCGACAGCCTATATGGAATGCCCGATCTGTATGGACTCAATGGAAGATGACTGTGTGTTAACGCCCTGTTGTGGCCAGATATTTCACAGGGCGTGTATTGTGCAGTGGGTGGAGGCTAATAAAAACCAGTGTTCCCATTGCAGAAGGTCGCTCTCTATTAGTCAGTTAAGGGATGTCAGGGCACCGCGTATTGTTGTGGAAGGAGGGGATGAGCCTGAAGAACCAAAGACAAATGGGAGCAAACCAAAAGAAAATCCTTCAAGAGACAATGAAAAAGACACACCC
>NZ_SMME01000370.1:370-658 GCF_009711465.1 Parendozoicomonas verongulae
CACAACCATCGATTGCTCCCAATACGGGATCACAACGGTCCACCATTTTTGTTGTAAATCAATCCAGCTCGCAGAAAAAAGGCTGGACTCCATTGCACCAGGCTGCCCAAGAGGGGAATCTTGAACGTGTGCATCAGCTCATACAGCTTGGGGCAAACCCTAATTCGGTGACAGAAAAAGATAATAGTGTATTACATGCCGCTGTAGAGAATGGACACATTGGTATACTCCAAGCTTTAATAGATGACTATGGCGCAAATCGGCTAAGTTACCCATGACGGTTGCTTG
>NZ_SMME01000094.1 GCF_009711465.1 Parendozoicomonas verongulae
GCCCCCCCAACCCCTTGGCAGACCAGGCTACTTTCTGGACCAGATACACAAAATGTGTCGCCCAAAGGCTGAACGACGGGTAATGACGTACGGATACGCCCTGTTGAGATGATATCGGCCTCCCCTTCACCTGTTAGCAAAAGAAGTGTGCAACTACTCACCTGTTTATCTGTACTCGCATCAACAACAATAGCGGGAGCAATCGTCAGGATAAACCAAAAATATGAGGCATTTGCCAGCCTTTGCAACGA
>NZ_SMME01000717.1 GCF_009711465.1 Parendozoicomonas verongulae
AAGCGGCGAGCAAACTCCTTACGCAATTTTTCGTGGGAAGGTTGAACATGGATGTTACGTAACTTTTCAGAATATTCATGACAAAATGCATTGGATGCAAAGGGGAACAGAAGTGCCGAGCATAAAATGTCGCACATCTGGATACCGGCATGATTATCACTCTTTCCAAACACAGGCATTTCCAGCAAGCGTGGATAGGCATCACCGCTTCGCTGGAATTTTTGGGTAAAAATGCTATGAGAGGCTTGTACATCGAGCACATGATTGCGCGAATCCGCAACAACAATGCCCGTGGATGATTTTGATTCCAGGAAGTGGTCGAACTCAGTACAGATCTGTTGAACGGCACTGGTGTATATACTCATGGCGTTGGTTTCTTGATCTGGTTTCTTAACCAAGATCTTTCCAACAATACGGCCTTCATAGGTATGAACAAGGTTGATCAAACGACTCAGAAAATCGCGGGTATGTTTCCACTTGCGGGTTGATTTCAAGGACTTGGGATTTCTAAGTTCTGCACCTTTAATCTCTTCGCGTATCAGATCAATTGGCCGACCGATCTTGTCAGATAAACCGGGATAGAACTCCCTTTTTATCTCAACGAATTTATTGGTAAATTCAGATACTTTGTCTGCCTTGAGGATCAACCCAGCTATGACGAAAACGGGCATCGAGTTTTTGTTAGACGTAGACAGCGGAGCCGTGTCACCGGACTCATCAACGTAGCATATGTACATACAGCAGTTTTCAGATCCCTGAAAAAGAAAAAGGGCGCGATATTGGCACCCTTTACCTCACCAGAAAGGAGACCCAGCAAGGAATGTTTTGCAACTCTCTCGAGCTGCTATGTAGCTACGAGTGAAGTGTAGGGAGGCTTTTGATGTGAGTCAATAGATTCCCAAATCAATCCACATCCCTAAAGACCCTTATGGCCAAAAATAGTTCATTTCAGGGAAATGAACGCCTGATACCGGAGTATACAATACGAGAAATTGGCCTTTATAAAGTAGTCAGGCTAGGTACGATAATAGACAAAGCCCAGTCTGAAAATTGCTTTTACGTCACAGGATCTTGGTAACAGATTGTTTTCAATACATTTATAGCGGAATCATGGGGTTTCGTCAGAAGAGATGGAAATTGAGAAAAGTGATGTGCTTCGTGAAGCATGCATCCATCACCGTGTTGTCTTTGACAGAGGTTTTTTCAGAATCAAAGAAAAACGTCATTCACAGTGAGAAGGAGGTAGACCCTCTTCAAAATTTAGCTATATTGTAAAATAATTCAGAAAACATCATAAATTTTACTATATAGCTAAATGACAGATCTTCAGAAAATAGGACAGCAACTCAAGGCAGAACGAAAACGACAGGGGCTGAAGCAAACTGAAGTCGGCAAAGAAGCAGGGTTAAGCCACTCTACTATTTCCCTGATTGAAACGGGCAATTACCATGGGTCGCTGAAAGGGTTCCGTCGTTACCTTCAAAGTCTGGGATTCTCCCTGAAAATAGAACCTCAGCAGCCCCTCCGCCCGCACTTCGATGACTTGAAGGGTATCTTTGATGACGATGATTAGCCTTCCTGAATCTATTTCGAGAATTGGGGTTTCTGTTCATACGAACCCAGCTGGGCTATTAACCCACGGTGCCAGCTATAACTTTCTTTATCAGGCAGATGAATGGCCTATCTCACTGTCTATGCCTGTTCAGCTAGAGCCGTATAAAAGTGGTGCCATCTTTCCGGTGTTCTCCCAGAATCTTCCGGAAGGCTATATCCGCCGTTACGTCAGTGAGAAACTGAGGCGCTATGCCAAAGTCAATGATATGTACCTTTTGGCTCTGCAGGGGCAAGATGGTATCGGGCTTCTTGGATACGACGCAGGTTTTGAGCTTCCTCCTCTGGAGAAGGTCTCAATTTCAGATATCGTTGGGTGGGATGAGCCTGAAGACATTTTCCCACAGTTGCTCGACAGGTTTTATCTGCGCGGTATGTTATCCGGAGTTCAACCAAAGGTTCTTATTCCTCAAGCCTCACGTTCCACAACTCCGCAGCAAGATATTATCGTAAAAACAGGTGACGCTGAGTTTCCCTCTCTGGCAATCAATGAGTACGTGTGTATGGAGAGTGCTCGTGCTTGCGGGCTTGAGCCGCCGCGCTGTTATCTGTCAAACAACCATGAAGTTTTTATTGTGGAACGCTTTGACCGCGTTGATGGTATTCAGTGGGGTATGGAAGATTTCACAACGCTTATGGGGCGTGCCAGCGAGGAGAAATATAACTCCAGCTATGAAATGGTTATGAAGGTTGTACAAAAATACGTGGTAAGTCCAAAAGAGACAGAGAAAGCATTCCGCTACATAGTTCACAGTCTGTTGATTGGTAATGGAGATGCCCACCTTAAAAACTTCGCGTTACAGTATGATCCGGATATGGGCAATCTCAGGTTATCCCCCCCCTATGACATTACCCATACTCTGATTTATCCGACCATCGATAACCAGATGGCACTGAAGCTACGAAAGTCCAAAGAGTTCCCTACTCGCCGTGAGCTGATCCGGCTTGGCGATGAGTACAGTGTCACGAAGCCTGGAGCCATTATTGATGAAATGTCCGAAACACTGAACACCTTCCTTACAGACTCGGACGAAGTAGAGCTCATGGATGGGCTAAAAGCTTCCATGCTCGGTGCAATCAGTCAGGTTCATGCACGAGCCGACTCTGCAAAGGGCTTTCGACATACAAAGAATCGTCGATCTCTGCGCTAACAGCTCATAAGTACCCAAACCATTGTTTTCGCATAGTCTGGCTCCTATGAAACGCCTGTCTACTTCTGTGCTAAAGACAACCCGTTATACCTTGAGCAACAGCACGGGCAATCCGGGTTGAGCTTTCCAGGCTGTCGTAGCCGTCAATGAGTCCACTGGCCAACCATAGACGGCCTTGCCCCTGAGTCTGCATTATGGTGGATAACGCCCGGATAGTTTGTGAGCTATAAACAGGGAAATCAAACAGCTCTTCATGATGAATATGTTTTTTCGCGATGGGAATGTTTGCCTGGGAGTGGGTGAGTGTTTTCATCATGGCAGGTTGCATACTTTGATCAGTCATATCCCCGATAACTTGTGTCAATAACACTTTGTGATCTGTCGTGTATCGGATCAAGGTATGGGCTCTGGCATCTTTGTCTTCCGGAATAAGGCTGAAGTCATCATGAATGAGTGTTTTTATGGGGGAGGTGTCTACTTGAGTGGCAGCCTGGCGCCAATTGACAGGCAAGCCCTCAATTGCAGGTAGTGACCAGGGCGGTATTGCCAGCACAAGACAGTCGGCATTCAAGGTGTCTTTCTTTTGAACTGAAGAGCCTGTTAGAGCGATATTCACTGCCCAGTGACCACTGGCGCCGGCGGTGATTTTTTTTACACAGGTATTGAGCATGATATGAGCACCGCTGCTGGAGGCTATGTCCGTAAGTACCTTCGTGAATCCTTCACGGTACTGAGCAGAGGCGTATAGCTCACCTGTCTGAGAGAACATGCTTCCCAGATAGCTTGCTACCGGTGCAGCCTGTTGTGACAAGGTACTTACGGGGTCACAGCCCGCCATGCTGGTCAGAAGGGGGATTATGACAGGTTCAAGATCTTGCATTGGTACGCCTGTCTGAGCAAGCCACTGACGTATACTTTGATCATTGGTAGATTGCCTTAAAGCGCCGAGACATTGGGCAAAAACCTGTAGCTGCTGGCCATATTTTTGCAGGTACTCTGGTGAGGAGATTCTCTGTTTATTAGGAGAGAGAAAAACAGGTTGCCCCTGGGCGTTCTGGAATACTACATCGACAGGTAAGGTGCTTTTTCCCTGAGAGGGATAAAGATACTGGTTAAGTTGTTGGGTGAATTCCGGGTACGCTTCAGGAATAAAATCCTGGGTGCCAGCAGGGCAGATTATGGTTTCTGCCCCTGTGCTGATGGGAATATCCCGGGCATTACCCCCGAGAACGTTTCTTTGTTCAACAAGCGTCACTTTTGAGATCCCTTTCAAAAGTGAGCTTAAGATAACTCCGCTACTGCCTGCTCCTACGATAACTGTATGAGGACGGCTATAACTCACATCGTTCACCTGTAAAATGCAATGAGTATTGTAAGTACCCGGACCATTGCTTTCGCATAATGATGGCGAGTGGATTTTTTCGCTCTTCAAGGACCAACGTCGGGAACGCAGCCCGCTACGTGATAAGAGTTGTGACGCAGCAAGGGCGGAAAAAGACGCCGCCAGACTATGCGAAAGCAATGGTCCGGGTACTTAATGCTCATGGAATATAGCGGGTTAGCAGGAAACCAGCTTGTGCATAGTGTTTTATTTTCTATCCTCTACCTTCTTAATTTAGTTAGGTCGGAGTGGACAGTGAGCAAACTGCTTGAATCAGCAAATAGATGCAAGTTGTCGTATGAGCATTACCACTATCTGAAAAAGAAAGAATTTCTGTCAGTTGTCGGGAGGATATTTCATAGTGACCCCGGAGCAACCGCGAAGGTTTCCCTGAATAACCCGGACATGCCCACAGCCGGCAGTATTGATACTGTTATTCATCTGGGTACCTATAACTACTCAGGGTTGAACAACCATCCTGATGTTGTTGAGGCTGGGCGAAAAGCATTCCTTGATTATGGTACGTCCTCCTGTGGCGTTCGTATGCTGAATGGCACGTTTGATGTACATCTTGCTTTAGAGAAACAGCTGGCGAAGTTTGTTGGCAAACCTGCTTGCCTGACCTATAGCAGCGGCTATGCGGCCAATACCGGTGTGCTGGGTAATCTCTGTGAACCTGGTGATACAGTTTTTTCAGATCAGCAAAACCATCGATCCATCATTGAAGGTTTAAAAATTTCTGGTGCTGATGTCGTCGTTTACCGTCATTCCGACATGAATGACCTGGAAGACAAAATTAAAAAACATAACAGGAGTAAAAGACGCTTTGTCGTAACAGATGGTGTCTTCAGCATGGATGGTGATATAGCAAAATTGCCGGACATCATTGCGCTAGCCCGACAGTACAGTCTGTTCACGATTCTTGATGATGCCCATGGGTTGGCAGCAATGGGACCTTGCGGGCAAGGAACGGCGAAATTTTTCAATCTACAGGATCAGGTCGATATTATTACTGGCAGCCTCAGCAAAGGAATTCCGGCTATTGGCGGGTTTGTGGCTGCAGAAAGAGCTGTTATAGAGTCTTTGTACATTGGTTCAGGCAGCTACTTGTTTTCTGCATCCATTCCCCCGGCCATGGCCGTTGTGGCTAAAACGTCACTTGATATTCTGGACGCAAATCCTGAGATACAGAAAAATCTTCATAACAATGCCCGCTACCTTGTTCAGGGCCTTAACCGGATAGGGCTGGATACTCTGCAGACAGAAAGTGCTGTTATACCTGTCATGATGCCCGACGACAAAACGACACTGCAATTTGCAAGAACACTTCATGATCATAATGTTTTTGTTAATCCCATTACTTATCCGGGTGTTGATAAAGATGCTCCCCGACAGAGAATCAATGTCAGCACAGTTCATACCAAGGCGCAGCTAGATGTTGCGCTGGAAGCATTTAAGGTGGCGTGTGCCACTCATCTTGGGTAAGGGGCAGTCAACACATGCCTTATCCTTATACTGTGACTTGGGAGCGTCAATGCCGGGCTATCAGTGAAGATGACTGGATCACTTGTTTTGGCACCAGCGATGCTCGAACATCTTATCGTGTCCAGTGCTGGGTAGAAGATAGTGCGCTCCCGGGAATGGATTATCATTATTTGATAGTAAGAGGCCCGCAGGAACGTCTGGTTGGCATTATTCCCTGCTTTTTGTTTCGTTCATCGCTCACGGTTGTGGCGCCTGTTTTCCTTCAGAGGCTTGCGAAAAAAATACGGAA
This sequence comes from Parendozoicomonas verongulae, assembly GCF_009711465.1. GTDB lineage: Bacteria > Pseudomonadota > Gammaproteobacteria > Pseudomonadales > Endozoicomonadaceae > Sansalvadorimonas > Sansalvadorimonas verongulae. The sequence goes on from NZ_SMME01000717.1 coordinate 5,918, forward strand.
GGCATACCCCGGCTTTTTGTACGTAAATATGTTTGTTGCGGGCTCACCTCTGGCAACATGTCGTGACCTTCTTGGATTTCATCTGGATGAAACAGTTAACGATATACAGACGGTTATCGATTTTGTTTCTGGTGAGATAAAGTCAAGAGCCAGCCACGTAGGTGGCTCCCTCATTATCATAAAAGAGATAGAGGCACAGAAAATTTCCTGTTTCCAAAAAGCTTGGGGAGGTCATTTTCATATTGCAGAAAGTGTGGCAACCACATTTTTACCAATGGCTTTTGTTGGTAAAAACTCTTATTCGTCAGCCTTGAGGCATCATTACCGGAAGTTAATGAAACAGAGAAAATCCCGGCTGGCCGCCTGTGGTGGTCGGTGGGAGAGCCCTGAAATGACTCCAAAACTTGCAGCCAGGCTCTATGATATGTATTTGCAGGTAAAGAGGCGATCCAGGGTGCAGTTTGAGGAGTTGTCGCTCAGCTTTTTTGAAAATATAGGGAAATTGCCTGGTAGCCTTGCAAAGTTATCAGTCTGTTTTGTTGGGCAAACCCCTGTCTCTTTTATTTTGTACCTACACGATAAACAACGCCTGTTTCCCATGTACCTGGGTATGGATTACCACATTCGTGATGACTATTCGCTTTATTACAATGCTTTTTACCGAGTAATAGAGGAGGGAGAGGATCATGGGGTTGATATTGTTCAGCTGGGGCAAACCAGCTATGAAGCAAAGTCAAGCCTGGGAGCGAGTCTGTCTCCCCTCTATTTGGGGGTTAGCCATACTAACAAGTTTATCAACTGGGTATTGTCATTTATGATTAACACTCTTTTCCCTCCTTCAGTTCCTCCACG
>NZ_SMME01000718.1:0-2807 GCF_009711465.1 Parendozoicomonas verongulae
TTTGAGGGTTTTCTGACAGGCACTATTTAAAGGGCAGTGATATTAAAGTAAAGAGCCAATATTTTTTAAGGAGCGGTGACTTCTTAATCTCAAAACGGCAGATTGTTCATGGGGCTTGTGGCCTGGTCGGGAATCGTCTTGATGGGGCTATTGTTTCTAATGAATACCATGCACTTCGAGCAAAGGAAGGCTTTGATCTGGAATTCCTTTCTCGCTTAGTGCAACTGCCCTACTATTTGAAATCGTTTTTACTATCTAGCATCGGTGTTCATATTGAAAAGATGCTGTTTAAGTTTGACCAATGGGCAAAGTTTGAAATACCTGCCCCCCCACTACCCGAACAAAAAAAGATAGCCCGCATCCTGTCCACCGTAGACCGGAAGCTGGAGCTAATCGACCAGCAAATCACCGCCACCCAAACCCTGAAGAAAGGGTTGATGCAGAAGCTGTTTTCCGAAGGTGTGGGCACGCAGGATGCTAACGGGCAGTGGCAGCCTCATGCCGAGTTTAAGGATTCGGAGTTGGGGCGGATTCCGGCGGGGTGGGAAGTGAAAACTATTGCCCAATCCACTGAATATGTAGATTACAGAGGTAAAACACCCCCTAAGTCTGAAAGTGGTATCTTTTTGGTGACGGCTAAAAATATCAAGAAAGGTTTCATTGATTACGAGTGCTCAAAAGAATTTGTTCCGGTAGAAACTTATGGTGACGTCATGAGTCGTGGTAAGCCAGACATTGGTGACGTATTAATCACAACAGAGGCTCCGTTAGGTAATGTTGCCCAAGTGGATAATGCTAATGTGGCTATTGCTCAGAGAGTTATTAAATATCGTCCAAATACAGGTGTTGATTCCAGCTATTTGAAACAATACTTCCTCTCTGACACATTTCAAAGTCGGCTTGCTTTGGAATCCACGGGAACTACTGTCAAAGGAATCAAAGGTAGTAGGCTTCACAAGCTTCTGGTACTCCTGCCGCCCCAAAATGAGCAGATAAGAATTGCATCAACTTTTAACTTGGTGGAAACAAAACTCAATCATTTCCTTGCTCTGAAGAAGCAAACCCAACAACTAAAAAAAGGCCTGATGCAAAAGCTGCTTACCGGTCAGATTCGTGTGCAGCCCGACCCACAGGACGTTTGATGTATGGACACCGACACCCGCTCCGCACAATCCGCTGCCAGTACCCGTAACCCCGAACGTGACGGCGTTGAAAAGCCCGCGATTCAATGGCTGGAAACACTGGGCTATACCCATATCCCCGGCAAGGAGGTGGGCGCACAGCAGGCTCACAGGCATCTGCCGCCGATTCTTACGGAAGTGCTCACGGAGCGGTTGCTGGCCCTGAACCCGTGGCTGGCGGGTATCAGTAGTGGCGTGGAGTCGGTGATACGGGAGTTGCGCAGGTTCTGGAACGAAAGCCTGATGGAAGCCAACCAGAATGCCTGGGAGTCGGTGATTCACCGGGATGATATTCAGGTGAAGGATCACCAGAGTCGTTCACGCAGTGTGCGGTTCTTCGATCAGGTTACACCCCTGAACAACCGTTTTCATGTTGTGGATCAGTTTGTCGGGGCCAACAGCGATGGCGACCTGTTCAAGCCGGATCTGTTGCTCTTTCTCAATGGCCTGCCTCTGGCCATCATCGAATGTAAAGCCAGCCATGTGAAAGTAGCCAAGGGCATTCAGCAGCTTTCCAGCTATCAGCGCAGCCATCCCCGGCACTTTGTATTCAATCAGGTGTGTGTGGCCATCAATCGCAATCAGGCGCGTTATGGGGCTATTTATACCCCTGAGTCTTTCTACTTTCGCTACCGGCTGGAAGCGGATGAGGAGGCGACTGTGCGCCGCCTGCGAGGCAAGGAACCCACAGAGCAGGACAAGCTGCTGTGGGCGCTGTTTGAACCGTCGCGGTTTGTGGAGCTGGTCTGTCAGTTCGTACTGTTTGAGCGGGAAGAGGGCAAGGTGATTAAAAAGCTGCCCCGCTACCAGCAGTGGCGCTCTGTCCGTAAGACCATTGCCCGTCTGATGGGTGATCAGACGACCGGTGGTCAGGTAACCGGTAAGCAGCCCCGGGGAGGCGTGGTGTGGCACACCCAGGGCAGCGGTAAATCCCTCACCATGGCCTACCTCGCCCGTTATCTGCGGGCAGAGTGTGTGGGGCTGGGCAACCCGAGCATTCTGGTGCTCACCGACCGCACCGACCTTGACCGGCAGATTTTCAATACCTTCAACGCTGTTGGCCTGACACCGATGAAAGCTCCGTCTGTAGCCGGGCTGGAGCGGATGCTGGGCAATGACTATGGCGGCATCTTCACCAGCACTGTCCAGAAATTTCAGGAGCGAGACGGCAAGCCCATCAAGGCCGCTGCCCGTGAAGGGGATGACCCGCAAACCGACAGCCCCACACGGGTGCGGCGTATTCAGGAAGGGCAGCAGTTTTTCATCTGTGAAGACCGGAATCGGAATCACGGCCAGCTCAACGAAGACGGCACCCCGCAAAAGCCCCGCTGGGTGGAGCAAAGCCGGGAGGCGGTGGAGTTTCAGGTGCTGACCACCAAAGAGAACTTCTATGTGCTGGTGGACGAAGCTCACCGCAGTCAGTACGGCTTTCTCGCGGCCTTTATGCGGGCCAGTCTGCCCAATGCCCGCTTTATCGCCTTTACCGGCACACCCCTGCGTAAAGACGACAGAAATACGCTGGAGGCGTTTACCGGCAAAGACGGGAATAAGGACTATATCGACACCTACCGGCTGGACGAGGCCGTAGCCGACGGGGCCACTCTACCCATCAAGTATCAGGAAGGC
>NZ_SMME01000718.1:2984-6927 GCF_009711465.1 Parendozoicomonas verongulae
AAGCTGGATGAACAGTTTACCGATACCTTCGGTCAGGAGGATGCCGCCCGCCAGAAGCAACTGAAACAGGCCCTGCTGAAAAAACGCCGCAGTGCCCAGAATCGCATTGACGAAAATACCCGTCATCTGGTCGAGCATTTTATAACCGGCGTGAAGTCCCGGGGTTTTAAAGGGCTGCTGGTGTGTGATGGCCGCAATATGGCCGTACGCTACAAAGATACCCTCGACGCCCTGATGGCTGAACGGGCCGCTGCTGGCCTGGAAACCTTCGAGAGCCGTGTGGTGATCTCGCTGGGGGGTATTACCGAGAACCGTACCGGCATTGATCAGGAGCAGGCCGTTGCCGATGCGGCCGGACGGTATGACATCAAGGGAAAGCTCCAGACCATTGAGGAGCGGGTGCGGGATGAAATCAAGGCCGGTAAGGCTCCCGTGGCCGTGCCCACGGAAGATATTCCCAAACTGGTGAACGAAACCTTCAAGAAACCCTACGGTGACGAAGCTGAGAATGATGATCAGGTGGTGCGCTTCTGCAATATCGGGCTGCTGATTGTCTCCGACATGCTGCTCACCGGCTGGGATGCCCCCATCGTCAGCACCCTTTACCTCGACAAGCCCCTGAAAGAGCACACCCTGCTGCAGGCCATTGCCCGGGTGAACCGAACCCGCAAGGGCAAGAACGCCGGGTATATTGTTGACTACTTCGGTGTGGTGGATCATCTCGATCAGGCGCTGTCGATTTACAGCGGGGATGATACCAAAATCACCAGTGACCAGATCTGGACGGATATTGAAAGCGAGCTGCCCCGTCTGGAAATGGCTCTGCAGAAACTGCTGGGTATCCTGCCCCGCATGCACGACCTGCTCACCCAGCCCGAACCCTACAAGGAAGATGCCGATCTCTTTCTTGACCCGGACACCCGCCCGGATGCCGTGGATGAGTTTCTCGCGGCGTTCAAGGCATTCAATGCCCGACTGGACATAGTGCTGCCCGATGAACGCGGTGCCCGTTACAAGCCGTTTTTCAAAGTGCTGGGGGAAATCAAACTGGCACTGCGCCACAAACTGCCAGACGACGCCCACAAAGGCCCGCTGAACCAGCTTGAGTCTGCGTTACTGCAACAGCTTCTGGATGAACATATTGAAGCCGATGAAGTGCGCAGCCTGCTGGGCAGGGAGGTGTCGATTCTGGATGCCAACGATATGGAACGCCTGCGCAAGCTGAAAAGCCTGGGCAGTCAGGCGCTGACCATGAAAAACCAGCTCAAGCACACCATCGCCACGGGCAAGCAGAAGAATCCGGGGTTCTTTGAACCGCTGGAGGAAGCCCTGAAAAAGCTGATTGAAGACGAAAAAGAAAAACGCATTGAGCAGGCCGAGTTTCTCCGGCAACTGGAGCTGTTCAGCCAGAAAGTGCGGGACAAGGCGGCCGGTGCTCGCCATGCCGGGTTTGCTGATCCGGCACAGGTGGCAGTGTTCGATTATCTCAATGACAGGCTGGGCAAGAGCGGCGAAGGCGAAAGCCAGACCAGCGCCCGCCAGTGGACGGAAGCCCTGTTTGCCGACGGCGCTATTCAGGCGGTACTGGCCAGCCCGATCTGGAAGGACAAAACCGAGATTCACAAGGAACTGCAGAAGCTGATCCGCAAGCGCCTGAGAGCGGTAGCCGGATGGGATATGAAGACGGCCAAGCAACATGCGACTAGCCTGTTCGACATTTTGCTGAAGAACTGACGGAGCGCAGCGCTCATGCCGGTGTATCGTTACGGTGCCACGACCATTGACTGGGAATTTCAGGAAGACCCCAGGCTCAAACGCCATTACGTGACTGTTGAGCGGGGCAAGCCTGTGCTGCTGCGTGGGCCGTCTGTGCCAGAGGATGAGCAGGTTGAACTGATCCGCTACCGTGCCCGCTGGATCAAGCAGCGACTGGAAGAAGTGAATCAGCCTCTGAAACCGGAACTGGTGACCGGCAGTCGTCTGCCTTACCGGGGCAAAACATGGTATTGCCATGTGCAGCCTGCTCTGGAACTCAGTCAGCCGCGCATCATGTTTCGCAACAGCCGTTTTTATATTCAGTCCCCGGAAGGTGGCAGTATTTCCAAGCAGGCGCTGAAAGAAGCCAGGAATCAGTTCTACCGCGACCGGGCAAAAGATAAATTGTTTCCCCGCATTCGGCACTGGCAGCGTCAGACGGGCTTACAGGCGCTCTCAGCGCGTCTGCACGCTTTTCGGGGGCGCTGGGCCAGTTGTACTGATGAAAACATACTGGAGTTCCACCCCCGCTGTATGGAACTGTCACCCTCGGTGCTGGACTATGTGATTGTTCATGAGTTGTGTCACACCGTGGAGAAGAACCACAGTAAGGCTTTCTGGCTGCTGGTGGAGAAACACTACCCCGGCTGGCAGCGTTGCCATGCTGAGATTGAACGATTGGGGGTTGAGGTGTGATATGCCTTTAAAAACGGGCAGGGAGGTGCCCTTGACACTTTTTGCAAGCTGCGGATGATCGCAAAGGGTACGTCAGAGTTATACGCCTCGCGTGCATCATAACTAAAACAGAAAAGCTGGTGGCTGTATGAGTTTTAAAGGGATCGTTATTCAGTGGGATCACGGCAAAGAAGTTATTCAATTTGATCCGGACAACCCAATGTCGGTTACTGATGTGACGAAGACTTCTGAGCGTTGGGAGGAGGAGTCGAAGACAGTCACTTATAAGGTCGAATCACGGTGTCGTGAGGCGTCTGGCAGGTACCACATTGCCCTTGAGTACAAAAAAGAAGATAACCCAGAGGTAGGGCCTTTCTGGGGTACATTAAAAATTGATCTGAAGAAAGGCGCGAGAACAGGAAAGGCAGTGTGGCAAGGTTCACACGATAAAAAGCCGAATGAGCCTGCTGAATGGAGTCGTCTGGATAGGTCTGTTCTCGGTGAAGGGCGACAGATTGAAGTGAACACCACCAAGTGGTATCGAATGCAAAGCACTTTTCGGCAAGAGCTTCTCGCGATGGGAGCTGTTCAGTGTGCCATTTCTGGAGAAACCACAGAGGCTGCTTTAGAAGCTGCCCATATTGTCGGTGTCACCAATGGCGGTAGAGAAAGTGTTTGCAATGGCATTCTCTTGAGGGTGGATTTGCACCGCTTGTATGACGCAGGCAAATTCAAGATAGAGCGGGATGGCACTCTCACTATTACCGGTGATGGGTTGTCTGATGACTATCGAGAGCTGCTAAGCAACAAGACTATTGATAAAAAGGTCATGAGTCGGATTCGTGAAGCCCTACAAGAGAAAGAGCGACTTGAAGCAAACTGATCTTTCCCAGTAAATCGAAAACGCATTATAGGATGCAGCGCCGCCCGTTATGCGGTCGGCCTGCCCCATAATGGCTGTATCAAGTAAATGAATTACCTTGTTGTCGTTAAAGGTATCGTGATGCAACTTCCCAAATGACCCGCTCACAGGCACTTATCATCCTGCTGATGCACCGCTATCTTCAGTTTGAATATCGTTTAACGTTGTTAAGGGTATGTGTGAGCAATCAAACTTTAACCTGTTCGAACTGAGCCTTTCCGCCAAACCGCCAGCGTACACGGAAGGCGGAGCCGCCTGTCATGCGATCAGCCTGTTCCATAATGGCAGGCCACCATCGCACAAGGTTGTGTGATTTGTCCCAATACTTCTGCTTCGCCCATTGCTTGTCGAGAAAAAAGACTGTCAATCCACTTTCGCGTAATGCCTGCTTTTCTGCAGAACCTTTTGCGAAGCGATCCTGAGAGATGATGACCCATGCTTTTTCAGACGATAAATCTGTGATCCAGTCAATGTCTGGGGTGTTGGCATCGAACAAATCACAGAGCGGCCAGACCTCGATGTTTTTATAGGGACGACAAAGCTCTTCTATAGCCCGTGCCAGTTGAGGGGGAAGGTTGTTATCAATGAGGT
>NZ_SMME01000338.1:0-211 GCF_009711465.1 Parendozoicomonas verongulae
AAAGGGCCTGTCCCCTGTATGGGTACGCTTGTGTGTGGTGAGACTACCGGATGAGGTGAAAGCCTTGTTGCACCGGTCAAAGTCACATAAAAAGGGCTTGCTCCCTATGTGAGTGCGCTTGTGTCTGATGAGTGAACCGGATTGGGTGAAAGATTTTTTGCAGCCGTCAAAGTTACAGATGAAGGGCCTGTCCCCTGTGTGGGTGCGTTTG
>NZ_SMME01000338.1:435-573 GCF_009711465.1 Parendozoicomonas verongulae
CATTTAGATGCAGAAACCGGCAAGAAGACAGGTATCCCGAAGGGAGGGGAGAACAGCGGATGTGAGGGGGAGTTTCCTCACCTGAAGATACATGACACATGTTTGCCATACCCCGGATCCATGTTGTGGCACCTGTTT
>NZ_SMME01000184.1 GCF_009711465.1 Parendozoicomonas verongulae
AGACTGGTGACAACAAAGTACAGCCTGAAGGCCATTCCCATTCTTCCCATCTTTTGCATAAAAGAACAAAGAAGATAGCAACGTAGCTGGTGAGCTTTGTCCTGACTTCAGCGAGGCTCTGGAGCTGAAATCAGAGCATGGTTGTGCAAGGGACAGACCGGGTCACTTATCTTTTTTATTGTGCAAGGTGCGTTTGTGCCTGATGAGATTATTGGATTGGGTGAAAGATCGGTTGCATCCGTCGTGGTCACAGACAAAGGGCCTGTCCCCTGTATGGGTACGGTTGTGGATGACGAGATCGCCGGATGTTGTAAACGCTTTGTGGCATCCATCCTGGTCA
>NZ_SMME01000819.1 GCF_009711465.1 Parendozoicomonas verongulae
TAGAAGCGATCCTCAACCATTCAAAACATTGCATGCTCAATTTCACTCCCATCTCAAAGAAGACAAATATCAATTAGAGCCAGCAAAGAAAATCAAAGATGCTGATATATTTGGACAAAAGTCTGAAAACCTTACATGGAAAAAGAAAACCTAAATGCTTTCAAAGGGGCTGTGCCTATGGTGCAGCTCCTGAAATTGTCACTATACGACAGCGGTAAAAACAGCCCAGAAACAGCCCAAATTACGGGACTGATATTTATAGTGTCGACTTATCAAATAGATACAAGATCAAGGCTGCAAGTTCAAATCCCCCCGCCTCCACCACTCCTTTGGATGAATCTACACAATCCCATGCCGGTTCAGGCGAAACATATCCCCTACTATCAAACGCTTAGCCAAGTGCGATGACTCACCCTCATTATCATGTAATCACCTGATCACTCGAAGAATACCCAAACAACACTGATGAACAAAAACGAGGGCCTAAGCCCTCGTCTTCACAACTTTAAATTCTCAACCAAAAATCAAACAGTCAGAATCTTAAGGGTATTGGTGTTACCAGCACTGGTACCACGAGTTAGCAGCACCTTATCACCAGCCTGCAGGTTACCCGCAGCACGAACCAGGTCCAGAGCCTTCTCTTCAACTTCTGGATTATCACTGCTCACTTCGAAAGGAATGGACTGTACGCCACGGTACAGTGCCAGACGACGGCCAGTGGTTTCGCTGCGGCTCAGTGCAAAGATAGGCAATGCGGAGTTAATACGAGACATCCACAGTGCAGTCTGGCCAGATTTACTCAGGCAGATAATCGCTTTCACGCAAGCTTCGTGGTTGGCAGCATACATAGCAGACATAGCAATAGTTTCGTCAGTACGCTCGAAGATCATGTCCATACGGTGCTGAGAAACAGTTGCCGCTGGCTGACTTTCTGCTGCACGGGCAATACGACCCATAGCGTCCACAACACCGTGTGGACTATGGCCTGTTGCAGTTTCTGCAGACAGCATCACAGCATCGGTACCATCCAGAACAGCGTTAGCCACGTCGAAGACTTCTGCGCGGGTTGGCAGGGAGTTTTCGATCATGGATTCCATCATCTGGGTCGCAGTGATAACAGGGCGGTTCAGGCGACGCGCCATGTTGATCATTTCTTTCTGTACGCCAACCAGCTCTGCATCGCCAATTTCAACACCCAGATCACCACGGGCCACCATGATAGCGTCGGAAGCGGAGATCACTTCTTCCAGCTTGCTCAGATCATTAACAACTTCAGCACGTTCAATCTTGGATAGAATTGCAGCCTGGCCGCCAGCAGCAACCAGCAGCTTGCGCGCTTCGTCCAGATCTTCCTTGCAACGCACGAAAGAAACAGCCAGGTAGTCAACACCCATTTTGGCGGCAGTTTTGATATCCGCCTTGTCTTTGTCAGTCAGAGCTGGAGCTGACAGGCCACCACCTTGCAGGTTGATGCCTTTGTTGTTAGACAGAATGCCACCAGTCAGAACCTTACAACGGATCTGCGCACCATCGATGCTGTCTACTTCCAGGCTCAGGCGACCATCGTCCAACAACAGAACGTCACCTGCCTTGCAGTCGTTTGGCAGAGTCTTGTAAGCGATACCAACAGACTGTGCAGTACCTTCATCGCGGCCTAGCTCAGCGTCCAGAGTGAAAACCTCACCAGGAACAAGATTCACTTTGCCTTCTTTAAAACGGGCGATACGAATCTTAGGGCCTTGCAGATCCCCCAGAATTGCAACGTTGCGGCCTTGCTCAGCAGCTATCTCACGCACCAGTTCTGCACGAGCCATATGCTCTTCAGGTTCACCGTGGGAGAAGTTCATGCGAACAACGTCAACACCAGCCTTTACCAGCTTTTCCAGAGCCTCGCGGGATTCACTGGCAGGTCCAAGGGTGGCAACGATTTTTGTACGTCTCAGCATGATATAGCTCCAGAAAAAGAGGTAAAAAGTGTTATACAGCGTGTTTGTGACAAGCCATCATCGAAAGAGCTGCCCAAGCAAACACAAAAACACCGATGGTTCACCATCAGTGCCTATAAAGAACTACAGTCAGGTTTGAAATAACCGGGCTGAAAATAAAAAAGAGGGGAACAAATGGAAAACCATCTATATCCCCTCATCACATCACTGCTCAGTATTCACAGCTCAGTGCGAAATTAGGCGTTCATCAGAGCCTTGGCAGTGTCCAACATACGGTTGGAGAAGCCCCACTCGTTGTCATACCAGCTCATAACTTTAACCAGACGACTCTGAACGCGAGTCTGGGTAGCATCGAAGTTGGAAGAGAATGAGCTGTGGTTGAAGTCCATGGAAACAAGAGGCTGAGTATTAACAGCCAGAACTTTACCCATAGCAGGGGTGGAAGCAGCAGCCTTAACAATGATTTCGTTCACTTCTTCAACAGTTGTGTCACGGCCAGCAACGAAGCTCAGGTCCACCAGAGAAACGTTAGCAGTAGGAACTCGAACAGCCATACCGTCGAACTTACCCTGCAGCTCAGGTACTACCAGGCCAACAGCGGCAGCAGCGCCAGTCTTGGTTGGGATCATGTTCAGTGCAGCAGCACGGGCACGGTACAGATCGGTGTGGTATACGTCAGTCAGAACCTGATCGTTGGTGTAAGCGTGGATGGTAGTCATCACGCCAGACTCAATGCCCAGAGCTTCGTTCAGAGGCTTGGCGATCGGTGCCAGGCAGTTAGTGGTGCAAGATGCGTTGGAGATAACGGTCATGTCGCCAGACAGAGTCTCTTCGTTCACACCGAATACAACGGTACCATCAATGTCTTTGTCGCCAGGAGCAGAGATGATAACCTTTTTCGCGCCAGCATCCAGATGTGGCTGACACTTGGCCTTGGAACGAAAGATGCCGGTGCACTCAAATACAACGTCTACATCCAGCTCTTTCCATGGCAGGGCAGCTGGGCTGCGCTCGGAGAGAGCCTTGATTTCGTCGCCATTAACGAACATCACGCCGTCACCGCCTTCAACCTGAGCGTTGAAAGTGCCGTGCACGGTATCGTACTTAGTCAGGTGAGTGTTGATCTTGGCATCGCCCAGGTCGTTGATTGCAACAATCTTGAACTCGTCAGTGCGGCCGGATTCGTACAAGGCACGCAGAACATTGCGGCCAATGCGGCCATAACCGTTGATAGCAATACGGATCATTTTCGAGCTCTCACTATTCGTTGATTGAACCAGCAAAGTGGTTCGTTCGTTACGGACACGTTCACCTGCAGTAACGAATCCGATAAATTCTGGAATCAGGAAGTCACCAGTGTAGTCTCTCGCCAGCAAATCTTCCTGAAATCCTGCGCTTACCTTTATATGGCCAACTTCACCCTATGGTATGTCAGCCGGTAGCCTTTTATGAAATGGTATTACATTGGTACACAACGTAAATTGACCCACATCAAATGCAATACCATTTACAGGCTATTGAAATTATCTAACCTTTAATAGTCGACATCTTTACAGGAATAAACAGTGTCTGTGATCAATCGCACATCCATTGGGAAACTGTTTGCCAGTGCCAAGCAGGCTTTATCTCGAGCCGCCAAAGCACTACCTAAAGGAAACCTCAAAGGCCGTCCTGTACAAAAACTAGCTGCCCAGCCCCATCTGCAACAATCCCAGTCGGCACCATCACTCTCAACTCCAAAGCAGGCCTCTTTACAGCGATTCCAGTCCATCACGGCACTGGAAGGCCAATCTTCCAAATCTCAAATACCCCGCCCTGTGCAACAGCAGAATAAGCCAGAGACACAAGAAACACAGAGAGAGCAGGAGGAACAACGCGAGCTGTTGACTAAACTCAACAAGCTGCCTGCCGTACCCACCCACACTCCAAAAGTCGAAACATCTGGCAAGCCACATGGTCTCAGTGAAACCAATACCGCCATTTCTTCAGCAGAAACAGTAAGCGAGCTGATCAGTCTGTGGAACCACATCAATACAGCCACAGAGAATAATGGTTTGACATTCGACCAACGCTTTGTCCTTCGCCAACGCTTCCCAGGTCGCCTGAATATGGTCAGCAAGAAGACAGGGCAAGCTCAGTTCGTCAACTATAAAATGCTGAAGACGATGATCCCCGACATGAAGAAAAGAGCTGATATCGCCCACCAAATTCTCGAAAGACGCCTTGCAGAGTCACTCCCAGACATCCCCACCACTCTTAAATAAGCGTTTTCACTCCAACGTATTGGTACCACCACATTTAAAAGCAAAAAACCACCCTGCAAAGGGTGGCTTTTGGTGTGAGCCCTAAAGCTCAGTAGCAACTGCTCAAGAATTACTTGAATTCAGCCATGCCACGGTAAGGAGCCTTTTCGCCCAGCTCTTCTTCGATGCGCAGCAGCTGGTTGTACTTGGACACACGGTCAGAGCGGCACAGAGAACCCGTCTTGATCTGACCTGCAGAAGTACCAACCGCCAGATCAGCGATGGTCGCATCTTCAGTTTCACCAGAGCGGTGAGAAATCACGGTAGTGTAGTTAGCATCTTTCGCCATCTTGATCGCGTCCAGAGTTTCGGACAGAGTACCAATCTGGTTCAGCTTGATCAGGATGGAGTTAGTAATACCTTTCTCGATACCTTCCTTCAGGATCTTAGGGTTAGTTACAAACAGGTCATCACCAACAATCTGGATTTTGTCGCCCAGCAGCTTGGTCTGGTAAGCGAAACCATCCCAGTCAGACTCGTCCAGGCCATCTTCAATAGAGATGATTGGGTACTGTTCAGTCAGCTCACCCAGGTAGTCAGAGAATGCGTTAGAGCTGAAGACTTTGCCTTCGCCCTTCAGGTTGTATTCGCCGTTCACGTAAAACTCGGAAGCCGCACAGTCCAGAGCCAGAGTCACGTCGGTGCCCAGCTTGTAACCAGCCTTTTCTACCGCTTCTTTAATAACAGCCAGTGCGTCAGCGTTAGATGCCAGGTTAGGTGCAAAACCACCTTCATCACCAACGGCAGTGTTCAGACCTTTAGCAGACAGCACCTTCTTCAGGTTGTGGAAGATTTCAGAACCCATCTGCAGGGCCTGTTTGAAATCCTTCGCGCCAACAGGCTGAATCATGAATTCCTGAATATCAACGTTGTTGTCGGCGTGCTCTCCGCCGTTCAGGATGTTCATCATAGGAACAGGCATGGAGAACTGGCCAGCTGTACCATTGATTTCAGCGATATGAGCGTACAGAGGCATATCCTTCGCACTGGCAGCAGCTTTAGCAGCAGCCAGGGAAACAGCCAGAATAGCGTTAGCGCCCAGATTGGTCTTGTTCTCGGTACCGTCCAGCTCGATCATCTTGCCGTCCAGGCCACGCTGATCAGCAGCGTCAAAGCCCAGCAGAGCATCACGGATAGGACCATTGATATGCTCAACAGCCTTCAGAACACCTTTACCCAGGTAACGGGACTTATCACCGTCACGCAGTTCCAGAGCTTCGCGAGAACCAGTGGAAGCGCCGGAAGGTGCACAGGCACGACCCCAGTGGCCGCTTTCCAGCTTAACGTCTGCTTCTACAGTGGGGTTACCGCGAGAATCCAAAATCTCACGGCCGCGAATTTCTACAATCTTGGTCATTGATCATCTCCAGTCGTTTACTGCCTGGCCACATTTTGTGGCAGTTACAGCGAAACCGGTTCATAGGATATGTGCGGCAGGATCATACCTTTATTAGTCCTACCATGCACCTACCCACACCAGTCCAGTTGACTTAAATCAATAGTCGTATAGCTTCCACCCCACTTTTATGGGGAGAAAACGTACTTTTCGCAGAAAATTGGTATCATCCATTTACATTGTTCCGGTACTCTTTACAACAGCCTCTCAGTTTACCGGTAACGACTATCATCAAGGCTCAGACTTGAAACAGCCTACCGACTAACACCAGAAAAGCCGGCATCAGAGCCAGAGCTTTGAACCACACTGATCATGAGCCGTAACACTATGAGCGATGACACTGTTCAGCAGGTTTTCAACCAATCACTCCTCAAAAGCACACAGCCTCAGGGGCTGACTGAACGCATCTTTGGGGAACCAGGCACTCTCAAAGACAACGCCACCCCTCTCTACATTCAACTGCAAAGCCTGATCCAGCAGGCCATCGATAATGGCACTCTGGAGCGAGGCTCCGCACTGCCCGCAGAACGGGAGATCGCCCAGTACATGAAAGTCTCCAGAGTCACTGTAAAGCGAGCTATCAGCGAGCTAGTGACCGAAGGAAGACTGATTCAGCGCCAGGGAGCTGGAACTTTTGTGGCAGAAAGGATGGTCCATAAACTCGATCGCCTCAACAGTTTTTCTGAAGTAATTGAATCGGTGGACAAACATCCCGATTCTCTCTGGATTGAGCGAGGCATTGGTCTGGCCAGTCGAGAAGAGCAGGCACGCCTGCTACTGCCATCGGGCACTGAGGTTGTGCGCATGTTCCGCGTACGCATGGCTGACGATACCCCTGTTGCTCTGGAATATGCGGTTGTGCCTCGAAAATACCTGGATACACCTTTTGATGTTACAGGCTCTCTCTACGAAGCTCTGGCTCGTGCTGGCTCTCGTCCGGTAAAAGCCATCCAGAAACTGCGTGCCGTGGCTTTTGGAGGATAACTATGCCGACTACCTCAACATTGAGGCAGGAAGCCCGGTTATCGTAATGGAGCGCCGGGGGCTGCTGGCAGACAACACGCCCGTTGAGTACAGCCGCTCACACTTTCTGGGAGATACATTCGAGTTTGAAGCTGAGGTTTAAGGCGCATCACAAACCCAATGCCCACCCAGAGCAACCGGCGAGCACACCGTGGGGTATGCCATCTGCAAGAGTATGCCTGCTTCCCCTGCGTTGTCGGGGGAGCGCCGTTTATTCTCTACTTGGGATTCTTGAATACAATTGGCCCACAGTCCTGTTGAGTTGATTCCAGCAGTGACGATATTTTCCCTTTCATGGTATGACTTGTCTGCAGCTCAAGGAACTCATCATCATCCCCCAGGAGCACGACCCTGCTATCCTGCGAACGTTCCAACCAGCGGAAGAAGGGGGGCCTCTCTTCCGCAGTCACCCTGTCCACCATCTGCAGAATCCTGACATCATCGGCTACTGCCTCTGTTATCTTATCAAACAGCTGTGCGATCGTACCTTGATGGCTTGCTTCCAGTGCATCATCCATAAAGGCATGCAAAACCTCTATATCAGGCATCATGTAAAACCCGGGCAGGGGTTGCGGTGCATTTTTTTGGGCTGGCACAAAGGGAAGGGACGGCCTGAAGGCATAAAGCTGGTCACGCCCAGTCACCTTGCCATTTAAACTGAGAGACCTTATCAATGCCTGTGTGCCTGCAACACCTAACCCGCCAATATAAGCCTCTGTACTCTGAAACTCATCCACCACAGCTTTCCAGACTTTAATTTTCACTCGTGGGTGGAAAACATCTTCAATAACCTTTCCGTTATCTCCTGCAAGGTCAACCTCGATAGATGCCACTCTATCCCCATGATAAACCTCCTGACCTTTTCTCTGAGGTGCTGCAGCATAAAGTTCTATAACAACACTTCTAACCTCTGAGGGAGACTGTTGCTTCATCTTATAATACTGACGAACATAGCCATCATACGGGTCCCTTGTCACAGGGTGCTTTCCAGCAAAAGCAACTGAGAAGGTTTCACCTGTCTTCTCACTCAAGGCTGCGACATCATAGAATTCATGGGTCAGCAGCGACTGATCTTCCAGCTGAACTTCGTGGGAGTACCACGACTTTGAAGCTTTCCCAAAAAAGGCGGTAAATGGCTTTCTCAGGCACAACAAGGCTCTCCACAGCAAACCTCCAGACAGAACCGCTGTCTTCAGAGCTTTCACGCTGTACAAAAGGTCACCCCTTTGCGCATTCCGCAAAGTGTCTGTCCCTGATACAGCGTCCTTCATGGAGAATGTATTGACTTCACCTATACCCGAAGCCTGTTGCTTAGATAACTTCCTGACTGAACTGGGCCCTCCCTCTTTTTCTCGTGAAGTCGTTACCGCAGGTCTTTCCTTACGAAGTTTTGCAAGAGGCTGCTTTACTCCTGATATTTTAAAGGGTGTGTGTGAATCAGCTGCCCTTTTTACGGGACCTTCTGGTCGCGCTTTCATAAGGTAAGGAGTAGCCCTCGCAGAGTCTATTTGTACATAATCACTCACCCTGCCAATTGCTGATGCCGCTGTAGTTTCCGGTAAATACAACGAATTATTTTTCATATCAGGCTTTTTCTTCAGAACTGGCACGCTACCTGGAAGTGCCGTTGGGACGGCAGTCGGTAATGATTCATTGATATGCAGTTGCTTTACAGTTCTGGAAGCTTCTGCTGGAGCGGAAGGCGGTAAAGCTGAGGGTGAATGGGAACCTTCATTTAAGACATCTTCAAGAGTTGTAGGTAGCCTTAGTTCTTCAAGAGCTTTAGGAGCCTCTTTAACTAAGGCCATAAGCTCAGTTTTAAAATCCTCATTTTTACATTCATGGGAGGTACATGCATCCAGTGCCATCTGAATATCTCTTTCCATATTCTCTTCCAACTGCTCCTGATTCAACCTTCTTTCTTCGAGCTCTTTGGCTTGCTCCTTTAATTTGCTGTCCTCTTCTTTATATATTGCCAGCGCTCTTCTTTTTTCTTGTTCAATTTTCTTGCGTGACGCCTGTAACTTTTCATTATCTGAGTCATAAGAATTCATCCTATTCTGGAATGTTCTCCGTCGTTCCAGTTCTTTTTCATAGGCCTCTTCAGCGTCTACAAGAGCAGCCCTCCTCTCCTCGATTTCATTAAGTTTCTTCAAAAGGGTATCCAGTGCATCTCCCTGAATGCCAAGTTTCGCTAACATATCCCTTAGCCTTTTCAGGTCTTCTTCTGCTTTCTCTCTGCGCTCCACAAGCACTTTTCGTATCATGGAGTATCTCAGCTTCACCTGCCCTTCCACTCGGCCGATTTCTAATGCCTCCCTATCAATAAGTTCTGCAATTTGCCCGTTCAGAGAAACAATGCTCTGCACTCTCGAGTCAATATCCTTCAGAATTTTCGGCTTTTTCCTTAAAAGCTGCGCTTTAGCTTTTTCAGTGTAACGCCCGACCTGTCGAAAGCTCCCCTTCTTGATCAGGTCCTGAATGCCTTCAGGAACATGAGCAACGATCAAGTCTGTACCATCCTTCGCATTTCTTAAAAAGGGCTGTCCCTCTACCCCTCTCGAACCTGTCTCTGAGGCTATGGATTTACGGCGCGTACGCATCCCCTCTTCCGCTCCATAAACCGAGCCAGATACAAGAGATAGAGAGACAACAATAGCGGAGAAGAACAGCAATAACTGACGCATAACTTCGACCTGTTCCGAGGGAAGTCGGGATAAAATACCCCCAACAGTTAACGGGGGAAGAAAGCGTCACAGGTATAGTTCTAAAGGCTGCTTTTTTCCAAACAAGACAACATTATTTTTGTTCTAAAGAAAAGGGGCGTACAAAACGACGGTGGCTTTCCTGTACGCCCGGATCAGGGTTTATTTACACGACTACGGAGGTGTTCAGATTCAAAATTTACGCTGTTGGTTTACTGCGCTTTGCTGCCGTACGACGGCGAGGACCATTCTGGCGAGGCTTTAAACCGAATGTTTCGCCACCTTTACCGCCAGGGCCTGAGTGCTTTTTACCTTTGCCTCCGGAGCGCTGACCATCCTGATGCCCAACTTTCGGTTTTTTCGGTTTCCTGGGTTTAATCGGGCGTAAATCTAACCGCGACTCTGGCAAGCTATGGACAGGTTCAAAACCATCCACCTCCCTGCGCTCCAGCAGTCGCTTGATTAAGCGCTCAATATCGGAAAGCAGTTTAAATTCATCGGCAGCAACCAGAGAAATCGCCGTGCCAGTCGCTCCAGCACGCCCTGTACGGCCAATACGATGAACGTAGTCTTCTGCCACTTGAGGCAAGTCAAAGTTTACAACTTGCGGAAGCTGATCAATGTCCAGACCTCGGGCAGCAATATCTGTGGCCACCAGTACACGCAGCTCACCATTTTTGAACTCACTCAGCGCCTTGGTTCGTGCTCCCTGGCTCTTGTTTCCATGAATCGCAGCCGCCTGAATACCATAGCTATCCAGATAACGAACCAGCCGGTTAGCCCCGTGCTTGGTTTTACTGAACACCAGCACCTGCTCCCAGCGGTTGGAAGTAATCAGTTTCAGTAGCAATGCTGGCTTCTGTTTTTTATCTACCGGACAAATCCACTGCTTCACTGTTTTGGCAGCAGCGTTGCGAGGTGTAACCGAGATCTCCACTGGATTACGAACAATGGTTTTCGCCAGATCGCGAATATCATCGGAGAACGTGGCAGAAAACATCAGGTTCTGACGCTCTTTTGGCAGCAGAGCCATAATCTTGCGGATGTCGTGAATAAAGCCCATATCCAGCATACGGTCGGCTTCATCAAGAACAAGAACTTCCAGATGTTTGAAGTTCACTGCACGCTGGTTATACAAATCCAGCAAACGTCCAGGGGTAGCAACCAGCACATCGGCACCACGGCGCAGACGCATCATCTGAGGGTTGATTTTCACTCCACCATACACGACGGTGGATGTCAGGGGCAGGTGCTCACTGTAAGCACGTACGCTATCCCCCACCTGAGCAGCCAGCTCACGGGTTGGAGTAAGTACCAGTGCACGGGCCTGATTACTCTTGGCTTTCTGGCCTTTGGAGAGAAGCTCAAGAATGGGAAGAGTAAAGCCTGCAGTTTTGCCGGTGCCGGTCTGGGCGGCCGCCATCACGTCTCTACCCTGCAGCACGGCAGGAATGGCCTGAGCCTGAATCGGCGAAGGAGTTTTGTAACCCTTTTCTTCAACGGCCTGCAGAATCGGGAGGGACAAGCCCAGGGAAGAAAAGCTCATAGCGCCGCCTGTCAGTTATATAAATTCGAAGGCGGTGGAGCTTACAGGAGTTTCCCCGGTCGTTCTATCGTGGTAACACAAAATGGCCAACACCTCCCCCTTACCTGGGAGAGGCTTTGGTCAAGAATCAAATCAGACAGCTGCCAGTTCACCCTTCTTAAGCATTCCTTCGACATTCACAGGCTTGGTCATAAAAGCCATACCGCCTGCAACAGCCAGCATCACAGCAGAAATTGTATAAGCCAGAGCGTAAGAGCCAGTGCTATCCACAATCATGCTGGCCATCACAGGTCCCATGAAACCACTGATACCCCAGGCGGTGTACAGTACGCCAAAGTTGGAGCCATAATTCTTCATGCCGAAGAAGTCGGCTGTCATCGATGGGAATACACTCAGCAGAGCGCCGTATCCAACGCCGGCAATAGCAGCACCAATGGCAAAGCCCATTTCTCCGGTCAGGGTTGGGAACAGCATCATGTTACCAATCTGCAGGGCAATGGCCACCAGCAACGTATTCACACGGCCAATCTTGTCGGAGAGCATCCCCATACCGATACGGCCAAAGGTATTGAAAAACGCCAGCAAAGATACGAGATACGCCGCTTCCTGGATGCCACCCTGATGCAGGGCAATACTGGTAATGTTACCAATCAGCATCAAGCCAGCTGAGGAGGCAAAGGCGAAGGCTATCCACATCAGGTAGAACTGACGGGTTTTCATCATCTCACGCCAGGTGAAGTTATGAACGTCCTTTTTACCTGCGGGCTCTTTGTAACCGGCTGGAGCTTCTGCCTTATAGTCTGCAGGTGGGTTTACGATGGTGCAGGCCATCGGTACAGCAATCACCAAAACTCCGATACCCAGAGTCAGAAAGGTGGTGCTGATGCTGTATTCACCAATCAGGTAACTGGCCATTGGTGCGATGTAGAGAGAGGCCATGCCAAAGCCACCGGCAATCAAACCGTTAACCATGCCTTTCCTGGAGGGGTGAAACCACTTCATGGCAGAAGGGCTAAGACAGGCGTACGCAAAACCGATACCGGTACCCACCAACACACCAAAGGTGAGCAGAAGTGCAAGGGGGCTACTAACAAAACTGGAAGCAATCAGGCCCAAACCAACCATAGCTGCACCGGCAATAACCAGATTGCGGGGTCCCATGCGATCTTGCAGGTTGCCAGCAATCAAAACGCCAGCTGCGAAGGTTACAATGCCAATGGTATAAGGCATACCTGCGTCTGCATTCGACCAGCCAAGGCTTACCAGAGCCTTGCCAATAACACTCCAGGCGTAAAGAACACCCATACACAGATTGATGCAGATACCTGCAATCAGAATTTTTATAGCGCGGTTCATGATTGCCTCTGAAGCTGACTACGGAAAACCGCGACTATATCGAGCACCCAAAAGGGAGGATGTAGGGCACTTGCGAAGTGAACTACGTGATTCCACCTAAACAACTACAACTTGTTTTAGTCGATGTGCTGGATTGCACCGTACTTTTTCAATCAGCTTACAATATCTCACAGACAGCTTTGAGCCTCGATGATCCCGGCTCTGTTCGCACGCACAAGGCTGCATCCTGACACGCCAAACACTCTCCCCCGAAATATGCCGACATGTGAGGTGGATTTCAGAACCGGGATCACCAGAGAGCTGGCGATAAGTATGAAACGTGTATGCACACCGTCAACCACAATATGATTTACCCATGACACATATCAACAACACTTGGTTCACCATTTATAACAACAGCCACAAGTCGTACAAAAACTTTCAGTCTATAGTGGTGTTCGCCGTCATTCATCCGCGTGCTGCCCAAACACATAATCGACAAGCGTACGCAAACCGGCGGACAGTACCATAGCCCGCACTGGTATGACTCTGCCGGAGTTCACTATCAGTAAAAGTAATACTGCGGATGTTATTCATACCAGGAAGGACTTAATTTCCCCGCCCTAACGAACAGCTCGCGGTCCAGATAAACAGATGATCACCCAATAACCTTTCATCTGTTTTGAATGTTCCAGAGATCTGCCCTACAAGTATCAGGAGGGAGCTTCATGCTTCTGAGTAAAGGCGCTACAGCTGCCATAGGGAATGATTCCCTGCTGGAGAAGCTGTTTAAGCTGAAAGAACACGATACCACGGTCAAAACCGAGGTTATTGCAGGCTTCACCACCTTTGTCACCATGTGTTATGTGGTGTTCGTTATCCCCGGTATGCTGGCCGCGGCAGGAATGGACCAGGGTGCCGTATTTGTTGCCACCTGCCTCATCTCCGCTATCAGCTGTATTGCTATGGGCCTGTATGCCAACTGGCCTGTTGGCCTGGCCCCTGGCATGGGGTTGAACGCCTACTTCGCTTTCGCCGTTGTTCTGGGTATGGGGCACAGCTGGCAAGATGCCATGGGTGCCGTATTCTGGGGCGGTATAGGCTTTATGATTCTCAGCCTGCTCAAAGTGCGTGAGTGGATTATCAACAGCATCCCCAATAGCCTGCGCATTGGCATCACCTGTGGTATCGGTATGTTTCTGGCGCTAATTGGCCTGAAAGGCTCCGGCATTGTTGTAGCGAACCAGGGGACACTGGTGAGTCTGGGCGATATCACCACTTTCTCTCCCATCATGGCCAGCCTGAGTCTGTTCCTGATTCTTGGCCTCGCCCAACGTCGCATTCAGGGCGCGGTACTGATTGCCATCATTGCCATTTCCGTCCTCGCCGTCACTTTTGACCCTTCCGTAAAATTCACTGGTCTGGTATCTATGCCTCCCAGCATGGCCCCTGTGCTTGGCCAGCTGAATATAATGGGTGTTCTTAAGCCTGATATGATCGGCGTTATCGTTGCTTTCATGTTCGTGAACCTGTTCGACACGACTGGCACTTTGATTGCGGTTGGAGACAAAGCCAATCTGGCAGATAAAGACGGCAAAATGAAGAACATGAGTCAGGCCATGATTACCGATGGTACGGCCTCCTGGATCGGTGCTATTTTTGGCGCACCAACGGTTACGTCTTACGTGGAAAGTGCTTCCGGTGTAGCTGCCGGTGGTCGCACAGGCCTGACCGCTGTTGTTATTGGCCTGCTGTTCCTGCTGACTCTGTTTCTGTCGCCGCTGGCTGGCATGGTTCCCGGTTATGCGACAGCTGGCGCTCTGCTGTACGTTGCTGTACTCATGATGGGCAGTATGGCCCGTGTAGACTGGGACGATCTGACGGAAGCAGGCCCTGTGGCAATTACCGCACTGATGATGCCCCTGAGCTTCTCCATCTCCAACGGTATTGCTCTGGGCTTTATCTCTTATCCTGTTATCAAGATTCTGTCTGGCCGCTATAAAGAGTGCAGTCTCAGTATTTTGATACTTGCCACTATTTTTGCTCTGAAGTTTGTTCTCTTTGGCGTGTAAAATATAGTGCCTTGGCCAGCACCGACAATCGGTGCTGGCCAAACCTAATAAGACTCCGCCATCTCCTCCCGTAACTCATCAAACTCCTCAAAGACTTCCAAATAGCCAGGATGACAGCTTCTTATCCAGGATTCTATCCTCTGTAGCTCATCCTCATTATTCAAGGCATCGAAAACATCAATAAACAGATCAACAATTGTTTCTGCATCATTGTCAGTGTAAACGACAGTATCAGGACTCCGGCCAATACAGTGAGTTAAATAGGGTTGAACTCGCGCCATTACCTCTGGGTAAGAGTGTCGGTACTCCCCAATAAGTTCACTGATAATACGTTCTCGAGTTGCGTACAGGCTGAGAGCAATACCCAGCTTCTTAAGCACTGCCGGTGTAACAGCGAGCCACCCGTGTACACGAATAAGCTGATCTATCTCCTCAAGGAGAGGTTTATTAGGCTCCAGATTGTTCCAGGACAGATAGCCGCTGTACGCACCCAGCAAATCCGGGTTTTCCCTACAATCATAGAGTTTGGCTAAACAGAAGGGGGTATGGGTGGCCAGCCATTCGCTACCTTCTTCATCAAACGCATCAACAACATTAGGACTCACCTGCCCTTGATGGGTAAGACCATAAGCTGCCAAACCATTGAATCTGGAAATACCTATAGAGTGCGCTCTGGATCGCAGCCATTGGGAAGCATCTTGCAGCTCTCGAGGAACAGGGTGCTCATCGGATGACAACCCTTCACAAATCAGCATCCATACAGGGGAGTATATAATTCCTGTCATTATCTGTCTGGTTATAAGAGGCAGGGGGCGAACAACAGGTTCCGGGTAAAATGGTTCGATGCTTTGATAGTCGGATAGAATACGGATCACACTCTCATATTCTATCTCCATCATTGCATCGCAACCGGGTACCAGGCGATCTGTCGAATTTTGCCTGCTGCCCTGCCTGTTACCATGGTTTGTGTCTGGAAGCCTTCCTCCGGGAGCCTCCCCCAAATAATCCATATGCCATCATCCCTAACTTAGCTGAGACGATATTAGACACAGATAACCATAGGGAGTTTGAAAAATTATCAGTTGTGTTAGGAAGACTAACGTTCTATCTGCGAATTTAACCGCATTTAAAGCACTCTTGTCGTATCATCTCCTTTTGATGGAATCAGGACAGAGCCGTTTTTCCAATGGTACGCAAAACCTTATCCCTGCTTTGCAAAACACTTCTGACGTATAGCATTGTGGGCTTTCTTATACTGCCGGCAGCCATACACTTCACCGCCTATAAACTGGCCCCGAACTATCTGACAGTTCCTCTGCAAATAGGGGGAGTGACATTCAACCCATTTACTCTGCGGCTGGACTTACAGGCTATACAACTTGGCAGCGATACAACCTCACCGGTGGCGGGCTTTCATAATCTGACAGTCGATCTTTCATGGTCGTCTATCCGTCAGAAGGCATTGGTACTGGATGATATAAACCTGGTGGAACCCATTGTACGTGCCGAGCTTCGTGCTGACGGCACTATAAACTTTGCCAGCCTTCTCAAACCCTCAGCGGAAACCGCGCCTCCTTCAAAAGATGAAGATAGCGGTGGCGAACCCATCCCGGTAGCTGTTCATCATCTGGGAATTCAAAAGGGAGCTGTCTCCTTTATCGACTTTGCCAATACAGAAGCTGGCGAACCATTCCGCCTGACGCTGAACCCAATCAATCTGGAAGCGGAACAGCTGACCTGGCCAAACTCCCATGGCGACCTTTCTCTGAATATGCGCCTCAACAACTCCGGAGATTTGAACGTCAGCAATCAAATCAGGGATGGTCTGGACACACAGACACAAATCATCCTGCACGACATTTCTCTTACAGACATTCAGCCATACCTGACTCCCTACCTTTACAGTGTTATTGAAAGCGGCACTCTTTCCGGCACAGCCCACCTTGGCTGGAGTCCAGAAAAGCAGCTCTCCGCGAATAGTGATATCACCTTAAATAAACTGAAGGTAACAGACAGCCGGAACGGAACCCTTGTGGCCAGCTGGAATAACCTGACGACCAACGGACTGTCATTCAGTCAGAGAGAAAACAAACTCGCTATTAAAGAGCTGACTCTCAACAAGCCTGCAACAAGAGTCGTGCTGGACCAGCATCTCAGCATCAATCTGGCAGGGCTGGTGAAAGTCCCCGATAACGCTGCAAAGCCAGAAGAAGACGTTGCGCCGACAAGTGAAACAGCTGCGACACCTATGGAGATCGCCATTCAGAAATTTTCCATAATAGGCGGGGCTCTGGACTTTTCTGACAAATCGTTCAAGCCTGGTTTTGCGGCTCCTATCACCGACTTGAACGGTGAAGTCGAAGGTTTTAACAGCCGCTCCAGTCAGGCAACGTCCATTACACTACTGGGCACTGTTGATACATATTCCCCCGTCAATATCACTGCCAGGCTGACTCCTGTTAAACCCCTGAAAAATACTGACCTCTCCCTTTCGTTTAAGGATATTGAGCTTACTACGCTCACGCCATACTCCGGCCGTTTTGCTGGTTACAGTATTCGTAAAGGCCGCATGGACATCGCTCTTGATTACGGCATTCAAAACGGTCAGCTCAATGCAGAAAATCACATTACCCTGCGGGACCTCACCCTGGGGGACAAGGTTGCTGGTGAAAGCGCGACAAGCCTGCCTCTCAAACTTGCTATCGCTCTTTTGAAAGACAGACATGGACGTATACGGGTTGACTTACCTGTCACTGGAGATTTGGATAATCCCCAGTTCCAGCTAGGGTCAGTTATTCGTATGGCTGTGGTTAACTTCATTACCAATATCGTTGCCGCCCCCTTCGACATGCTGGCCTCTCTGGTTTCCGGTGATGCGGGCAAAATGTCGGCTTTCGCTTTGCAGCCGGGCAGCAATCAGTTGACAACTCACCAGCAAGCCACCATTCAGTCCCTGGCTCAGGCTCTGAATGAACGACCACAGCTGGATATCGAAATAGAACCTACAGCCAGCACCGTGTCTGATGCCCCAATTCTCATACAACAGCAGCTGCAACAAACAGTGAACAGTCGCTATCACCAGTACTTGAAAAAGCAAGGCAGCAAACAAAAAGAATCCCAGCCCATTCCCGATTCAGTGATGGTTCAGCTACTTGCAGAGCTGGCAACGGAAAAAGGGCTAAAAGTGCCCGACCAGACTATTCCGGCTCTTACAGAGGCTCTGGTACAAAGCTGGCCCATGCCAGAGCTGGCTTTACGAAAGTTAGCCATCAGTCGGGCACATTCCATTAAGCAAGCCATTATCCAGAAGGGTGTAGAGCCCAGCCGGGTTTATGTGTTGGGGGTTGAACTCAAACAGAGTGTCTCCGGGGAGAATGTTTTCCTGCACTTGCAAGGCCGCTGAACACATTTCCTGCATCCATAAAAAACCCACCGGTCAGGCGAGATCCGGCGGGTAAGGCGGAAAACTGTTTTTCCTTTAGAGAGAGACCACCACCTCTTCAGGAGTACTGCTTACATCTGAAAACTCGATACCGGAAGCAGCAACACTTGCTTCCGCATCAAAGTCGACACTTACAGTATCGTTCACAGGTTCAGGGAGATACTCTGCTGTGACGACAGGCTCAGAGCTTGCACCCGTTGTTGTGGCAGCTGACTCTATGCCTGTACCGTAGTAATAATCGCTGGCGGCCTGCATACCACTGAAGAGATAGTGCTTGGCGGTGTCATAAGCGATGCTACCCCCGATGCTTCCCCCCAGAGAGCCGAGTGACGGGCCAAGGGCTCGCTCAACAAGGCTCAAAGCGCCCCCCAAAAGGGGCACATTGGAAAGCCCAAGCGACCCTGTTGAGTATGGGAACAGATAGTGCCCTACTACACCACCTGCAAAGGTAGGTACCGCTCTTGCGCCAGAGTCAACCAGCTTGTATATAAATTGCTTCCCATCAATATCACCCTGGTAATAACTGTATCCAGCCGACAGGGCACTGGTGCCAATACTGGCAGCGGCACCGGCCACGGCACCGGTATACCGATGGGCGCTGATGCCAGTATTCTCCAGCACTTTTGCAGATAAACCGGTGAAGTCACCGCGCTTGCTGGTCATATAAGCCATAGCCCGGTTATGAATCGCACCGTGAGCGGCACCCCACGTAGCGGTTACCATGGCACGCTTTTGCATCTCTTCGCTTTCTTTAGTGGTGTAGTCCCATGGGAGCTTACCTTCGTTGTAGTATTTGCTACCCATATCTACCACTCCCTGCACGGTAGAAGCAGTCAAACCCGCAATAAAGGCAGCAGAAGCGGTGTCGTACAACGCACTGGATACACCGGAGACGGTGGATACTTTTTGCTGCTTTTCAAGTTCTTCTTCAATAAGCTTTTTGTGCCTGGCACCCAGCTCCTCAAGCGTTACTTCCTGACTGAGATCATCCTTTACGGATAAACGGCTGGAAACAAACACTTCATCAACATGACGCCTGCCCAACTTATCCAGAATTGCCTGAACGCGTTCAGACAATTCCGTTATCTCATAATGCCCTTGCCCAAACTTACCCTTTAGCCACTCGATGTTGCTGGCATTATCCATAAGTTCGATCAATTCTTTCCGCTGCTCCTGAGGCAGCATCACCAAAAAGTCTCCATAAAACTGGCCTTGAATCATCTCTTCTAACGCTTCAACAACATCAGCAGCCGATTCCATGTGTGTAACAATGTAATTATTACCATTAATCTCCAGTACAGGTACTGTGTCTATCACATCGCTAGTTGGACGACTTTTGTCACCTTTAAACGCAGCCCACGCAGAAGCCAGCATACGTGCAGCATAGTCTTCTAACGATACATCCTTACCTATTCCATTCTTTTGGGCCAGAAGATCCAGATAGTAAGTGGCTTCACGCAAAATCCGTTTAGTATTCTCTTCTACCTGAAGTTTTAAAACAGCAGAGGCCGAGAGATCTGCGAGAACCTGGTTTGCTACAACCTGAGAGGCGACTTCCAAGCCACCCTCACCGCTCCACTTCACATAATGATTAGCGGAGTAATCAAGCTTTTCGCTCACAGCAAAAAATGCGAAGTCGGTAGGCACTTCAAGTTGCTGAAGCAACTCACGCCCTCTAAATTTCAATCCATCCACATCATCCATGAGCTGCTGAAGGTCAGTTCGCTCACCATTCACCATCATTTGAACAATCTGTTCACTTTGCTGTCTGATCTGTAGCTCCAGGCTATGAAGCTCACGCCGCATGTTATTCAGCCTTTCAATAAAGGCTGACCCCGATGCCCTTTCCACTTCATAACGATACTGACTATCAACCAGAACATGGCCAATATATTCAAGGTGATTGTTCTCATCACGGCGATAAAGCTGGAGATCCAGATCACCATTTGCTCTATGGGTGATAACAGAAGAGTTGGAATAAAGAATCAGGTCCTTCACGTCCTTAATATTTTCTCGGGCTTCCCTATTCTGCTCATCTTCTTCCTGAATACTGAGGATGATAAGAAACCGACGTAAAGATTTATAAATATCATCCTCAAAAACAGGGTCATTGGGATTGTGAATAATCCCCTGAGCCAGCTCTTCAGGGGTGGAATGCCGAGGCCCCTGCTCGAGTTGGTCCACGGTTATATACAGGCGACGCACCTGCATCTTCCCGTAGCTACCTTCACTGTTGCGCGCCTGCACCAAACCTTCGCCATGGTTTTCATCCAGAGTTAATACTGTTACATCACCCCGGCTCTCTGCCTGTAGCAGGCCGGGTATATCTGTGCCCACACCGTTGGTAACGTCAAGAACAAGCTGCACGCCAGAGTCTGTTTCCTCCAGGCGCCCGGTAGAAAACTTCAATTCTTCAGGAGTTTTATCAGGAGCAGACTTAGCCGCTTTCACAATCTTCGCGATGGGGCTCGCATCACTAAGCACACTTTCAATCTCTGATTGCGCCCAGGAGTTACTCACACTGGCCACCGCAAGCGCGAGGCCACCTGCCGCAAAAAGTGCTGTTGGAAGGTTCGTCCGCTTCAAAACCATTATCTGACTCCGCCTGATTGTTGGAAATTTTTATCGCGGCTAAGTCTTGACCAGAATGGAGGTTATTCAAGTTAAAAACGTTTGCAGTATGTGTCTTATTTTCATGCAACTCTATTCAGAGGAGATAACTCTCTGAAAATTCAACATTTTCAGAGATAAAGAAAATCAGTCAGGTACCTCTTTTAAAATAAGTTTTGGGGGTCAGCGTAACAAATACCTCACCTGATTCACGGCTGCATCACCAACAATGCCCCCAGTTACACCTGTTAACCCAATAATACCGGGCTGCCCAACTATCTTTTTTTGAAGCCGCGCTCCACCTACAGAGAACAAATAGCTGGTTCCGCTAATGACTCCCGATTTCAATAAAATCCAGGTCATGTCCTGAGCACTGAACGACCACTGACTGAGATAATTACGAACTGAACGAACGGTTACGCCCACCAAAAATGACGATACAGGCTTTAACAGCCCAGATTGATGCATAAGAGTGTGGGTGGCTCCCGACATAAATGCTGCCAAAACACCTGCGCGTAAAACCTGATCACCGGCTCGGTGAATATCCCGCTCAGTTAATTGCAAGCCAGCCCGATACCGTTGCAGCAACTGGTAACCGCGGTATACCGTTTCCACCCCTGCTCCTATAAAAAATCCTGTTACAAGGTTTTTATAAATCTCTCCCGGAAACCATGAATGGGGCTTCAACTCTTCAAGGCTTAAATCACCCTCGGAGCTATGGCTGGCTACACCATCTCTTTCAACGTCTGTAAACCCACCATCTGTAACCTCCCATCCTTCCAGTGCACTCACATCATCAACCTGCACTGTTGAGAAAATGTGGGTGCCGGGAGCATCCTCTCTGTCATCAAGAACACGTAGTTGAAACCCCTGAACAGGCTTTGCACCTGCATTCATTTGAGAAGCAAAGTGTTCACCGGCGTGAAACACTGCAGGCTGGTTGTCACAAGTGACGATCACGCCATAACAAGCCTCTTCGCTGGATAACATCAGATAACGGCATGTTTCTGATTCCCAGAATGTCCACACTTCACTTCGTTCCAGCAGGGAAGCCCATGGCTGCTCTAAAAACGGGCTGGCTGATGCCAAAAGTCCGGGGGGAAGAGTGTTGATAGCAGAAATCTGCCGGGTATCGGGAAGGTTATAGGTGGCTTGGACAGAGCTGTGAATAACCGGGCACTGATAGTAAAGAGTGCCTGCCATGCCTTTAGCTGCAGTACAGTAGAGCCAGACAGTGATCACAGAGGCTGAAAAAAAGACCCGCTTTCTACGCAAACCCATCCCCACGACAAACACAGCTTCCAAAATATCAAGCCATGAAAAGTAGCAGGCTCTACGACCAACTGTGGGCAGAACCTGCGGGGAGTAACAAAAAACTACACCAAAGCGCGGGCAATAATTTCTTTCATAATTTCATTAGTGCCAGCGTAGATGCGCTGAACACGGGCATCGGCCCAGGCGCGGCCGATGGGATATTCCAGCATATAGCCGTAACCGCCATGGAGCTGGAGGCATTCATCAAGCACCTTACATTGCAGGTCTGTTGTCCAGTACTTCGCCTTGGCTGCGGTCGGTACGTCCAGCTTGCCCTGAATGTGCAGCTCCAGACAGCGATCAATAAAGGTCCGGGCGATAGAGATTTCTGTGTCCATCTCTGCAAGCTTGAAGCGGGTATTCTGGAACTTGGAAATAGACTTACCGAAAGCCTGACGCTCCTGAACATATTCCTTTGTCCACTCCAGTGCAGCTTCCATATTAGCCACGGCATTCAAAGCAACAGATAAACGTTCCTGAGGCAGCTCCTGCATCAGGTAGATAAAGCCCATACCCTCCTGCCCCAGTAAATTTTTTCGCGGTACACGCACATCTTCAAAGAACAACTCAGAGGTATCCTGAGCTTTCATGCCGATCTTGTTCAGATTACGGCCTTTACTGAATCCGGGAGTATCTGCTTCGACAAGAATCAGGCTAGTGCCTTTGGCACCGGCGGAAGGGTCCGTTTTTGCGACAACGATCACCAGATCGGCTTGCTGACCATTGGTGATAAAAGTTTTGGAACCATTAAGGATATAATCGTCACCATCCACGACGGCTGTCGTGCGTACCCCCTGCAGGTCGGAACCGGCACCAGGTTCCGTCATGGCGATGGCTGTAACCATCTCTCCTGAAATCATACGCGGCAGGTATTTCTGCTTGAGTTCCTCGGAACCATAATGTTCGATGTAGGGGGCAACGATGTCGGAGTGCAAGCCAAAGCCAATACCACTCAGGCCAAGGCGGGCAATTTCTTCATCAACAATAGCGTTGTAACGGAAATCAACCCCTACACCACCATACTCCTCCGATACCGTTGGGCACAGGAAACCTAACTCGCCCGCTTTATCCCACATCTCTCGGGCGATCTGTCCGTCTTTTTCCCACTTTTCATGGTGAGGAACCGCTTCTTCTTCAAGAAAACGACGCACGCTGTCGCGGAACATTTCGTGTTCAGATTCATACACAGTTCTTGGAATCATTGTTCGCTTCCCCGTCTCACTTATGCGATTTATTCTTGTTTAAAGTAGTGAACGAGGGTCACTGTGCCAGAGACATGGCGCGGCTGTCTGTGACTTTTACCGCCACATAGGCTGACGTTTTAACTCACGCTTTTTAGTAATCTTCAAAATCATCCTGCTCCAGAGGAACACCGGCCAAAGACTTCACCAGGCGCATGGCCTGTTCAACAGAGCGAAACCGATCCAAAAACTCACCTTCCGGTGTCAGTACCTCATAGCTAACAGACGACACATCTCCCTTTTTATTGAACTTCTCGACGCGGAAAATATCGTAGCCTGCCAGACCGCCAAAGCGCTGCCGATTTGTTTCACTCATTCATCTCTCCTCTGATTTCGAATATGAACGACAGGTCTGTTCATTCTTCAAAATCATACAGGAAAAGTTCTCCACAGCATCTGTGGATAACCCTGTGGTTTACTTCTTAACTTGCACATTGACACTTTATTGACACTGAGCCGGGGAAAATTGTTTATTTTTTAAACAGCGCTTTTTAGACGACACTGAATGAACAAATACCAACAATCAAAAACTTAATCAGCGCCTTTTCATGGACAGTCTGTTTCCGAGTCTGATGGTCAAAAAAAGCAGCTTTCGGTTTCCTGAAAGCTGCTTTGAGTCTCACCAATCAGCAGGTAAGGATTTTAGAAGATGGTTGCCACACTCAGCATAACCATGATGAATACGGTCAGAATACCCACCAGAGGCAGGCAGAACTTCAGCCACTTTGCGTAGGAGATACGACCGATAGCGATACCGCCCATAACAACAGCAGAGGTTGGCGTCAGCAGGTTGATGATACCGGAAGCAGACTGGAAAGCCGTTACAACCAGCTCACGGCTTACGTTCGCAAAATCAGCCAGGGGTGCCATGATAGGCATAGACAGTACAGCCAGACCAGACGTGGATGGAATGAAGAAAGACAGTACCAGCTGGATGAAGTACATCACGTTAATGAATACAAACTCATTCAGGCCTGTCACCGCGTTTTCACACCAGAACAGGATAGTATCGGTGATGTTGCCAGCGTTCATAACCACAACGATGCCGCGGGCAATTGCCACCACGAAGGCTACACCCAACAGGTCACGTGCACCGTCAACGAAAGTGCCAGTCAGCTCTTCTTCCGATAGACGACCAACCAAACCAATAACAATGGAAGATACTAAAAACAGAGCAGACATTTCAGCCATCCACCAGCCACCGGCAGACACACCCCAGATCATTATGCCGAAAGTCACCGCGAACAGAGTCAGAATCAGTTTGCGGGAGCCAGTGAATTCAATAACTTCCGCAGAGTTTTTCAGGAAAAACTCTTCGTTGGATTTCTTCTGGTCTGCAACCAGAGACAGCTCAGGGTTCTGACGTACCTTCTTGGCATAGCGCATGACATAGCCGCAGGTGATGGCAAAGCCCAGACCCAGAATTGCCAGACGCAAATTCATACCGTCGGTAAAGGGAATACCGGCCGCATCAGAAGCAATAACTGTTGCAAATGGGTTTACTGTGGAACCCAGCACTCCAATACCTGCACCCAGCATGACAATAGATACACCAGTTACTGCATCAAAGCCTGCCGCGATAACAACAGGAATCAGCAACATGTAAAACGGCAGAGTTTCTTCTGCCATACCGTAGGATGTACCACCCGCTGCAAACAGAGCCATCAGGATGGGGATCATCCAGGTTTCGCGCCCTTTCAATGCTTTAGTCACCTGAGCGATACCAGCATCGATAGCGCCGGTTTTGGTGACCACGCCCAGAAAGCCACCAATCACCAGTACAAACAAGGCAACATCAATAGCACCGGCTTCGTAACTTACCGGATCATAAAAGCCAGCAATCGGAGCCATGATGACATCAATAAAACCTTGGGTGTTGGCCTCAACAGCATGATAGGTTCCAGCTACAGGAACATCTCGCCCAAGAGCTTCGTTAGCAACGCGATCGTACTGACCGGCGGGAACAATATAAGTAAGCGCGGCGACAAAAACGATTATCGCCATCAAGACCGTATAGGCCGAGGGGAATTTAAATTTGCCCATAGTGTTATTCTGTCCAGTAGATAGGGAGTAAAACAGCGCGGAAGAGCTATCAACAGGCACCCTCTTCCTGTCGCTTATTTTTGTTCAGGCGTGGGTCATCATAAGGGTTTCGAATAGGGTATTAGTGACGCAGATCATCTTACGGCACTATTTTTACGACAAACACGACAACAAATGCGTACACCCGCTTACAAAGATTCACATCTCACTACCAAAATCAGCAAA
The DNA here is from genome assembly GCF_009711465.1 of Parendozoicomonas verongulae. Lineage (GTDB taxonomy): Bacteria > Pseudomonadota > Gammaproteobacteria > Pseudomonadales > Endozoicomonadaceae > Sansalvadorimonas > Sansalvadorimonas verongulae. The sequence goes on from NZ_SMME01000819.1 coordinate 25,202, forward strand.
TTTTGTTTCAGATAAGTGCCCTGACCATTGCTTTCACATAATGATGGCGAGTGGATTTTTTCGCACTTCAAGGAACAGCGTCGGGAGCGTAGCCCGCTACGTGATAAGAGTTGTGACGCAGCAAGGGCGGAAAAAGACGCCGCCAGACTATGCGAAAGCAATGGTCCGGGTACTTAAATGAGTCGCTAACATTAGTTATTGAGCTGAAACATTTCTGCAAGTTCACGCTTTCTATTTCGGACAGGTGGTTCGGGAGGTCTGATCATGGCATACACTTCCACACCATTGTCTGAGCACGGCTCCACTTTATTTAAAACCTTATGCTCTATTCTATTTCGTAATTGCTCAACAAGTTCCGGATGTCGGGAGAGTGCTTTTGTATTCACAAAAACATAACCAGCCTGACAAATCATAGCGGGCGCATTTTGTGACTGGGCCAGAGCCACCATCTTTTGAAGGTCAACAGGTTTCATTCTATTCCCCTCACACATTTGAGCACCTGCATCCGACTGCGCACCT
>NZ_SMME01000175.1 GCF_009711465.1 Parendozoicomonas verongulae
GAAAGGCATGCGTACACTGGGTGCCGTTGTCGCTTTTCGCCAGGTCGGCGATACCCCGCAAAAGATCGAAGATGTAAGCATTCGTTATTACATCAGTTCTGCTGAGCTAACAGCTAAAAAGTTGGCTACAAGTGTCCGCAGTCATTGGGGTGTCGAGAATTCGTTGCACTATGTTCTGGATGTAGCCATGAATGAAGATGCCTGCCAGATACGGCGTGGTGATGCTGCAGAAATCTTGTCAGGTTTCAGGCACATTGTTCTCAACTTATTGAAGAATGAGAAGACGTTTGATGGTGGTATTGAGCGTAAGATGAACTGTGCAATG
>NZ_SMME01000004.1 GCF_009711465.1 Parendozoicomonas verongulae
AATACTCATACGCAACGTCTGTTATTATTGTGCCACAACAGGAGGCTGTGGCGCAGCACTGACTGCGTTCACACACCGATAAGGAAACTCAAACCGCACAACTGTCACGACCTGTTCTGCCAGACGCTCCGCAACACCCGTCATAAAAACATGATTCATCAGTGCAACCCAGTGCCACTGGGTTTAATGGGTTTTGGAATGAT
>NZ_SMME01000598.1 GCF_009711465.1 Parendozoicomonas verongulae
TATGAGACAAAACTTTAGCCTCTTGCTCATTGTCCGTTTTTAGATGACCAGTGGAGTAGTTACTATGATGAGAGTTGACACATAATCTCACTCCCCCCTCGCTATTTAAAGAAGGACAGAATTGCACAAGATGAGCTATTTTCCGATTTTGTGTGTCTAAAACGTCCATATATGTCCATACGAGATAGTGTTTTCGCGTATCTGCTGGCTGCTTAACCTCTAGTTCCCATTCTCCATAATAACGATGGAAACAAGGGGATATATTACTGGGGGATTCGGCGTACTTGCACTTGATGCGCCCATCACTATGAAATAATGGATTGTTGACCGTATCATCAGACTTGTCCTTTTTTTTGCAACGCATGAAGTTCTGAAATTTTTCATGTGGCAGAGCCAGATAGATAACGGATGAATCGCCCTGGCAGTCCTCTGGTTGATAAACAGGGCCTGTAGAGTTGGGCTGAGGCACCAGAGTGACGGCGGCATTAGTAGAGCTGGCTGGTAAAATAATTTTTTGCATGAATCGGCAGCCCTGTTTGTGTGCGTCCAGCTCTCCAGTGGTGGTTGCTTCAAAGCAGCGATCACAATCCACAAACCTTTGTGGGCACGCTGTCGCTTGGTGCTCCAGGAGTTTTGACCGAACCACATGATTGTGGCATAAGGCACAGTTTACCGGATAACCGATACAGTTCAGAAAATGCAGCCTCATCCTTCCCTGAAATACGTAACTATCACAGTAAAGACATTTTATTGGACGCTGAACACACCACTCTTCATGGTCAGGCAATGCTCTCCTCAGTACTAATGATGTGCAGTGGCGGCACGGAAGGGGTTTACAGGCACAATCAGAGAAATGAGAAGAAAGTTCCTTGGGATTACTGGCTATAAAACCACATTGGTAAGAGCATGGTATGTTGCTTGTTGTGGTGCCTGCCGCTGTTGGCTGATTTGCTTCAGAAGTCTCTTTCAAAGCAGCGTCAAGAACCTGAGGGTAGAACCTGATGAGACGATCAGCTAACTCTAGTTTACTTTGAGTTGTTGGTTGATGGCTTGTTGTTTCGAGGCATTCAGTTTTAAGCTTTTTGGCTTCCATAACTGTTTCATAGTCAGCAGCAAGGTTCCCCTCTTTATAGGGGCGTTTTCTACATTGTTGCTTATGTGTCTCGAGTTCTGGCTCTGGTACACTCGTGCCGCAGCCATAATCGCAATCTAAAGGTCTTTTTGAACAGGATAACTTGTGTTCATCCAACTCGTGGTAGCCTCCAGACCATCCACACTCTTTACTCATACAGTTAAAACGGGAATTATTAAGGGCTAACAACCCTCCTCCTCTTGTGAATTGGGCTGTTTTTCTGTCTCCCAGTTCTTTACGGCACACAAGGCAATTTTCGAGCCTGTCGAATTGACTATCAAAACAGGGCACGCAGATTTTATGCCCCCTTTTGCAAATTATTACACTAGCCGCATTATCCTGGCAGATTGGACATTCAGTGACTGTGTCGGGCACCCCCCAGCGAGTACCGTTAATGGATATTGTTTGATGGTGTATGTTTGATTGCATAACCTGGCTTTCCCTAACGTTTCTCGTTGGTAGGGTATAAGACATTTTCAGAAGGGGTTGTTTCTCCAATGGTCAGGTTTTCTGGCAAGGTAGTTAAGTACCCGGACCATTGCTTTCGCATAATGGTCCGGGTACTTATCCAGGAGCTTACTTATCGTGTTGAAGCCGGATCAGCATAAGATCAGAGGGGAATTTATGAGACAAAACTTTAGCCTCTTGCTCAT
>NZ_SMME01000708.1 GCF_009711465.1 Parendozoicomonas verongulae
TCCACTGCATAACCGCTTTGCTAACTCGCCTTTCATTAACAAGTATCAGCATACCTGTTATTTCTATATCTCTACAAGAGAGATTTGGAGCGGGAAACGAGATTCGCCGAACTTTGGATAGACGACCCCAACCTTGGTAAGGTTGTGCTCTACCAGCTGAGCTATTCCCTCAACATTCATTCTCTAAAGCAACCTGTCTGGCTCACCCTGGAGAACGATCGCTATTTTATGTTTCTGCGGTTATATGTCAAGGCGTTGATATACAAAGAATTTTACTTTTCATCCTTAAACGGTGTCAGATCTGGCCATGCTGCTTTCAAATACACCATCATGGACCAGATAGTCAGTACTGCAGCAATCAGCAATAAGGCCAGTCCACTGAAACCGACAAGGCCTGTACCCAGCGCATCACTCTTGGTCAACAACAACAGTGTGATAGAGCCCATCTGCGCTGCTGTTTTCAGTTTGCCGATATAGTTCACTGCCACACTGGTGCGCTTACCCAGCTCAGCCATCCACTCACGCAGTGCAGAGATCACAATCTCACGGCTGATAATAATCAGGCCAGCCGTGGTCATCAGTGGGCTGTCAAACTTCTCAATCAGGATTGCCAGAGCCACAGCGACCATCACTTTGTCAGCAACAGGATCAAGGAATGCACCGAATGGTGTCGTCTGATTCAGGCGGCGGGCCAGGTAGCCATCAAACCAGTCGGTAAACGATGCCACCATAAACACCGAAGCTGCCGCAATATATGTCCATTGATACGGCAGGTAATGAATCACCACGATAACCGGGATCAGCAGCAGGCGAAGAAGAGTGAGTATATTCGGAATATTCATGGTGTACGGCTTAAATCCTTGATATCTGGCCCACTGGCCGCTGCCAAGTCTACCAGCTCACCTACTCTAATGGCATAGCAGAAAGTTGTTCTCTTACTCAGCATGCAATGCATCCCTGATCTGTTGTGCAATCGCACGACTGATTCCCTGTACTTTTGCCAATTCCTCCACCGAAGCTTCCCGCACGCCTTTCACGCTGCCAAAAAAGGATAAGAGCGCCGCCCGCCGTTTAGCACCTACACCGGGAATATCTTCCAGCTGAGAGCGTGTACGTTTTTTGTCACGACGCTGACGGTGGCCGGTGATTGCAAAACGGTGTGATTCGTCCCGCACATGCTGAACCAGATGCAAACCCGCCGTAGAGGCATCCAGCGCATACTCCCTCCCTGTACGACCATTAATCAACACCTCCAGCCCTGGTTTACGGGTTTCTCCTTTTGCTACGCCGAATACGGTTATGTCGTTCAGTTGCAATCGATTCATCACACCCATAGCCTTATTCAACTGACCAATACCACCGTCAATCAATAACAGGTCAGGCATCATACCTTCTTCTTTCAGCACACGGCTGTAACGACGCTCAACGGCCTGTTCAATAGCGGCATAGTCATCCCCAGGGGTAATGTCACGAATATTGAAACGTCGATAGTCACTCTTGCGGGCACCTTCCTGATCAAACACTACGCAGGAAGCGACTGTGCCTTCACCCATGGTGTGACTGATATCAAAACACTCAATACGCTCAGGCATGTCCTCCAGGGATAATGCCTGCTGCAGCGACAGGAACCGCTCATAAATATTACGGCGATCCGCCAGATAGGTGTTCAACGTGTGGCGAGCATTGCGCTCTGCCAGATCCAGCCAGTCCTTGCGTTGCCCCCGCACCTTATGGCGCAGGTGAACCGTCTTACCTGCCACCGTACGAATAGCCTCCGCTAAAGCCTCATGACCGGGAATATCTATCGGCAACAGAATATCCCGGGGAAAGTCCCGACTCTCCGCCAGACTGATATAAAACTGCCCCAGAAAACTCTCCAGGTTTTCTGCAAGATTGTCATCATGACTGAAGCCCGGGAAGAAATGCCGTGTACCCAGCATTCGTCCCTGGCGCACAAACATCACCAGCACACAACTGCCACCGGGTTCGCTGATAACACCAAAGATATCCGCATCGCCGGATTCCACAGTAATAACCTGTTTTTCCTGCACCTTGCGCAGTTGATGAATACTGTCCCGATAGCTGGCCGCTGTCTCAAACTCCAGTTGTTCCGAGGCGGATTCCATACGACTGATCAGATCATAAATCAGCTCCTGACTCTTTCCTTCCAGAAAGCTAACGGAGTCCTGCACATCCTGCTGATATTCCTGTTCATCCACCAAATCCACGCAAGGGCCTTTGCACCGCTGAATCTGGTACTGAAGACAGGGGCGAGTACGGTTGCGGAAGTAACTGTCTTCACACTGGCGCACACGGAAGACTTTCTGCAGTAGCACCAGACTTTCTTTCGCAGAACCAGAACTGGGATACGGGCCGAAATAGCGCCCTTTTTTGCGTTTGGTACCGCGGTGTAAACCCAGTCGCGGCCACTGCCCTTCCGAGAGAAAAATAAAAGGGTATGACTTATCGTCCCGCAGCAGAATGTTATAAGGCGGACGATTATCCTTAATCAGGTTTTGCTCAAGGATCAGTGCCTCACCTTCACTGTTGGTAACAATCGTTTCAATCGAACGAATTTTCTCCACCATGGCGGTGGTCTTAACGCTGCGTCCCTGTGATCGGAAGTAACTGGCCAGCCGCTTTTTTAGCGATTTAGCCTTACCTACATACAGCGTTCCCCCCTCTTCGTCCACCATGCGGTAAACGCCAGGTTGTTCGGAAGCCGTTTTCAAAAAAGTTTTGTGATCAAAAGGAGAAGATGGTTGCGATGACATACTGACTGGCCGGTTAGATTCCCCTATAGGTTACCTAAGTCTTTGCTAGACTCACAACAGTCACGACACTCAAGGATGAGACGCTGTGAAATTGTTTAGCTCTGTTATTAAGGTCGCCCTCTGCACGGCTCTGCTGAGTACACCTCCCGCTCTCCTGGCGACACCAAACGAAAAGGCAAAGCCTGAGACGACGATTCAGCGTGAAACCAGGCGCCAGAAACTCATGAGTGATATGCGCCCTCTTGCTCTGAGTTATGGAGCAACCACCGCAGCCTGGAACCGACACTCCATCGGCCGCCTGAGCCTTGGATTTCGTTACCTGCTTCGTGACCATTACCTTGCATGGCTGGAGTCGAGCCGAAAATCCTCCCCTAAGAAAAGCTATGATGAGCTAATGAACGAAGCCATCAAAGAGCTGAAAGGCAGTACCCGCGAACGCCCGTTCAGACTGACCCAGCAAGCTGCTCCTGTTGGCATCCTGATGAAAGAGTTTACCAATAAAATGAAGGAGTGGACGGCCAAGCAGGCATCCGGCCGATTCTATAAAGGCAGTCGAACCTCAACGGAGTATGCTGTCACAGCCTGCCTGGTTCAGGTACCTAAAGGCTCGACAGAGTCGGTACTGCGCCAAACCAGCGTGGAGTGCGAACCCGAGGTGGATGCCATGAGCCAGTGGCACGAAAATCTGGAAGGAAAAAGCAAAGCGAGTCTGATGGTCAAGATGAAGACCTACACGGCCATGTTCATGTCTTTTATGGAAACTGGCCTGAACTTCCCACTGTATCGCGAAATGGTTCAAAACCGCAGTGCCTTCAAGGCTCACCTGACTACGATGTTCGATGCGGGTTTAAAACCAGAAACCATTTCTGAAAACCTGTACCGAAGCGGTGTCTACTTCGAAGTCGTGCATAATAAGTTGCGTTATCACTACAAGCGGCGGGAGCACGGAATTCCCTCACCAGAGCTAAAGAAATAAGCTAAGAAACCACCTCTATCGGGCCTTTCTTCTGGGAAGGGCCCACATCCACAAGCCCATACTGTATAGCCAGGCGTGTAAGCCCCACATCGTTAGTCACTCCCAGTTTATCAAAGATACGATAGCGATAACTGTTCACGGTTTTCGTCTCGATCTTCATCTGTTCAGCAATCTGTGAAGTTTTGAAGCAGTCAATGACCATCATGGCCACCTGGAATTCCTGGGGAGAGAGATTGACGAAAGGGTTTTCGGATTGGGAGAACGACTGAACAGCCATTTCCTGAGCGATATTCGGACAGATATAACGACGCCCTGCGTAGACAGTCTGAACCGCTTGCACCATCTCCTGAAAATCACCACCTCTGGTCAGGTAACCCCAGGCACCAGCCTCCAGAATTTTGCGCGAGTGGACGGCATCGTCCAGAGCAGACAACGCTATAACCCGTGACTGCGGACAACTGCCATGCAGACGACGAGTCGCTTCTAACCCGCCAATCCCCGGCATACGGATATCCATCAAAACAATATCAACAGAATTTTCACGGCAGAAAGACAATACCTCTTCGCCAGAACAGGCCTCACCAACAACCTCAATACCATTGGAATCGGCCAGCATATGCACAAGACCACACCGTACAAGCTCATGGTCGTCGGCCACAAGAACACGAATGAGAGCCACAGAACACTCCGATTATTATCATTATTAGTTGCGGCGTCCTGCCGTAGAAACTTCACCTGTTCTCAAGAGCATACCAGCTCAAAATGCAAGGTAAACACCTTTTATAAAGGTCCGAAAAAAGCGGCAGAGCATGAAGCCCGGCCGCTATCAATTCTGATAAGAAGTGATTATCAGCCTACAACAGCCAAAACTTCTACTTCAAAAACCAGAACAGAGTAGGGAGGAATGGAACCAGCACCGTTTGCACCGTATGCCAGATCCTGAGGGATGTACAGCTTGAACTTATCACCAACAACCATCAGCTGCAGCGCTTCAACCCAGCCAGCGATAACGCCGGTAACGGGGAACTCAGCTGGATCATTACGGGCTACGGAGCTGTCAAAGACAGTGCCGTCGATCATAGTGCCGTGGTAGTGAACGCGAACAGTGTTCTCTTTGGAAACCGCTTCGCCTTCACCCTTGGTCAGCACTTCGTACTGCAGACCGGATTCGGTCACAGTTACACCTTCACGGGTAGCGTTGTCAGCCAGGAATGCGTTACCAGCAGCGATGGTTTCAGCGGAACGGGCTTCAGCCACTTCCTGCATTTTCTTGGTGATGACCTGAAACGCTTCGTTGATCGCTTCAGGGGATACAGCCATCTCTTCACCGTTCAGGGAATCCGCAAGACCTTGCTGTACGGCAGCTACGTCCAGACCTTCAAAAGTCTGACGAGCAAGCTGGTCACCCATCTGACGACCAACACCGTAACTGGCCTTCTGTTCCATGGATTCGAATCGGGACATCAATATCACTTCATTTTTGTTGAAAACGCCGGAGTCTGCGGGAAACCTCTGGCAAATACAAGGATGATCTAAATCAGCACTGGCAAGATCAGCCCACGAGGCAATGCCCGAGGTAAACCAGGATCGTACAAAGCCGCTCCCAACAAGGCAGTCAGTAAAATGTACCCCCTCATGTAACGAGTACCTAAATCAAACCAGTTAGTGCAACAAGAGAACTCTGGTTACACTTACAGCGGCACATGATGAGAGATATCTCATAAAATCATTTCCCAGAACACCTTTAAGGCAATGCTTTGTATTTAATAAAATTATCAAACACTCTGGTATTGAATTTTGGAGCCAATATTGATTGTAGTTTTTTCATATCAGAACCATTATATTTGAGGGCTTTAATTTCAGAATAGGTAGTATCATCAACATTCCTCTTTAAAAAATCTCTAGCCATACTGCAAGTTTCCGAAAAATGAGGTGCATTTCTAGCCTGTGCAATCATGTGAGGTACAAAGACTAATAAGCCCACAAAAGAGTTCGCAGGATTCGAAGAAAGAATACCTAAAGAAAATCCTATACAAAAACCACTAAGACAGGTATTGACTACAGAATTACGCATGCCTTGCTTACTTTGAATATATCGAAATGCAACCATGGCACAATCTTCATCTCTTATTGCAGAGACTGTTCTCTCTCTAACATGAATTGCTCTCTCCTGACACTTATACTCTAAGCCTCTTACAAGGTTTGAGTTAGAAATACTCTCTGAGTAATACTTGAACCCGCTCCAAAGAAACCGCGTATAATTCGTAAAACTAGTGTACATATTACTACTTCGCTACATTAGAAAAACAACATCCATGAATAACTTGCAACACTCCATTGTTGGGAGTTAACAGTTGACAATGAAATCCTACAGAGTGCTATAAAAAACCAGTAACATATTAGCAAGCATATATAACGAGCAAGGATAGGTAACGTAAAGCCGAGGCTTCCCCATTATTGAAGCTGGATTTGACATCCCCTGTTAAGTACCCGGACCATTGCTTTCGCATA
>NZ_SMME01000775.1 GCF_009711465.1 Parendozoicomonas verongulae
CATGTAATCAAAGTCCCAGTAGAACTGGCCGAGGGCGATGGAATCCGGCGTGTTCATTTCTTCATCCACCCAGCATTCGCCATCAATGATGTATTGCCCGGCTTTGAGGCGGTCGAGGAAGTTCTGAACACCTTCCTGCACATCGCTGGTGTAGGTGCTGGTGATGTTGCGATCCATCGCCCACTGGTGCGCACCAATCAGGGAATCGTAAATAATGCCCTTGGCGCGGCCCCAGTTTTCAAACACTTTCTTGGGATCATCAATCATGCTGCGACAGCCCCAGAACACGTAACCGGCACCGGTATTGACGACGGTGGTGATATGGTTCTGGTTCAGGCGGTTTGCCAGTGTTGCGGGGTCGTTGAGCTTGAAGTCCACGTCAATCACGGGGCCGAGGCCACCTTCCACCGGTGTGTTACTCACTACCCAGTGCCAGCCGCGCTGGATGTCCTGCCGTGCCCGGGCACCGAGCATGTAGGTGGAGAGGGGGCGTTGCACTTCGCCACCGTTGGCGGTGCGTTCCCGCCACCAGGTATGGAGCAACATGCCGAACTCGGAACCAAACTGCTTGCGGTAGGCGAGTGCGTTTTCTTCCGTCACCTGGTTCACGCAATCGATGTAGCAGTAACCGTTCAGGCGCTTGGTGGCGGCAATCACTTCATTGGCTACCGACTGATCCTGCGTAAAGCCGGGAGCACCGATAATACGGGGCGTGTAGCCGGTTACGGTTTGCGCCTTCAGCAGTGCCCAGATGCCTGTGAGGGCAGAAGCACTGCCAGCAATATTGGCGCGGGTTTGCTGCTCGGTTCCGCCATCGGCCACGCGCACACCCACAATCAGGTGGCCGCCGTAACGGGCAATCAGGGGAATAATCCACGGGCCTGTGCCTGTGGTACCCATCTTGGCCAGTTTCTGGCGGGCGTTGGCGGTAAAAGATACGGGCTTGTTCAGGGGGAAGGGTTCATCCTGCCCGCCGGTGAAGTACGCAAGAGGCTCCGCATCCACCGCACCGCTGCCATTTCCGGTGAGGGTTACGGCCACCATTCCGGCCGCTTCGGTGTTACCTTCAATGGCGGTTTTCACATCATCCGCCGTGGTGACAACGGAGCCGGAGGCGTTGGTCGCCAGTGATACGCTGATCACCTGCCCGATCACCGATACCGCAAGCGCCGCATCATTGGCCTGCGGGTTCACAAACCGCACCGCCAGAGCATTGCCCTGGGCGCCGGTGGTTTGGGCGGCGAATGTCAGGCCGCTGTCGCCTGTGCCTACAGTGAGGCTGGCGGTGGTGGCGGGTTCTGCGTCTGGCGCAGTGAAGGCGATGCCGATCACGGCAGACGAAACGGTGCGGATTGGCCGCGCGCCGGAATCGTCCTCAATGATTCTCGCCCCGTGAAGAGGAGGTTGTCCCATTTTCGTCTCCGTTGTGGGTGTTTTGAGGTTTTGCGGGTACAAAAAAACCGCCGAGTGGCGGTTTGGTTTGTTTGCTTGGGTTGTTGTGTTGTTACTGGGCTGGCAGCTTTACGCCTTCCGGCCATTCAGGCCGCCAGCTTTCGTTGGGGTAATCCGGGTGATTGCTGCGGCTGGGGTTTCTGAGTTTGGCCCGGTATTCGAGAATGATAGCTGTGTGCTCTTCTCGGGTTCTGGTGCCGGTTGGGTAGTCTGGTGTTAGGCAGCGGTCTGTTTTTGAGAGTTGTTGTGATGCCCAATTATCTTCTAATTTTTTTAGATCATCGACTGAATGTTGTTCAAGAGGAAGAGGCTCGTTTCCATTTGCACACCAATTCTGAAACTCATTCCAGTCACGGTTTTTTAGATCATGAGGAATAAGGGCACCGTCAGATATTCTTTTTATTCCCCAGTATGTTCTTTGATACATACTATGCTCCTAAAGCTCGGCATCTAAATAAACTTTTGCTTCACTCCAAAATCCCTTTGTCCCAACAGGTGTGGCGCTATCTCCCGTCATTAAATGAATTGTATTCTCACTCCAGTAAACTGCATCAATTGTTTTGAAGCACTGATGGTGATGGTTCGGTGTATGCGTTATAGTCAATGTCGGCTGTGTCCTCATAGGATTCAACAGAGTAAAACCATGTGAACGCCCATTGATAAACAATGTTTCTGCCCAAAACTCACGGCCAAAATAAATTTTTTGAAAGTACCGACTGCATTTTGTTAATGCTGTAGATAGGTCATCAGGATAAAACTTTGTTGGAAATTCCCCATACTCTAGCTTTATAAAATCAGAATTTAATGGCACAACAATACTGATATTGGCATTGCTTGGTACAGTTACCGATTCACCTGTCGATACTGCATTTCCGTTTATATATCCTATCCCACCTCCAGCCCATGACATACAAACTTCACCTGCAACAAGTCCCGTGCCTTCAATTATTTGCTCAATGCCATTTTGATGCTTCTTCCAGCGATCATAACCATACTCTCCATTCAAGAGCGCTGACCAATTCCCATCAAATTCGCGCTGATTTATTGCAAAGTTTCCATTTATTACCAAATTGTTATTTATGCGTTTTCTATTGAACCACGCAACAAGTTTTTTTGGAGAAACAAAAACCCGCTCAAGCACACCCGCAATCGTTTCCTGCCGCGTCGCCTCACGGTTCACACCCACAACGGTTTCCGAACCAATAGGATTCGAGAAGTTGGTATCCCCCACCGTCACAGAACCCGCAGGTACACCGGAGAGCAGCAAATCAAACGCAAAACCGGATACGCCACCCGTTGCTTTGCTGGGGCCATTGCTGCCAGACCAGATAGCAAACAGCACTTTGCCGTGATCGGTCTGGGCGTAGACGCCCACTTCCGGTGCGGTGTAGATGCCGGTGGATTCATCCAGTGCCGAAACATGCACATACAGCGGCGCAGGGTTGGGGCCGCCACCCGCTGGCAGGCGCTTGAATTCATTTTTCAGGGATGTTGCGGTTTTATCCGGTGACCACAAGGTATTCCCCAGTGCGACTTCCACCAGCTCCAGCTGAATACCGGCGGCATCGGCATCACGGGCAGCGTTGATGCCTGCCGTGGTGAGAATAAAGGGCAGTGTTTGCATAGTGTGTCCGTACGGTTATGGGTTGGTGTTAACTGGCAGGGCAGTTGAAACGCTGGAAGTTAAGGGTGCGGCCTATGCCGATCATGCCCAGCGTGCTGGTTCCGGTGACACCGTTCACCACTTTAAAGTAAGTGTTGGCGCGCTTGGCGGTGTTGATGGCATCCATCACACCCTGCTGAATTTCGTGCGTGGAACCCAGCAGCAGGGCTTCAAACTCGAACGGGGCGAGCCTGTCGGGTGCGTCCTGGTATTCGGTGACATAGCTCTCAACACCAAAAGCGCCAACCGCTTCTTCCACGGCGAACACTGTGCCTTTACGGCTCTGCACATCGATGGCGTTGGCGATAATGCTCCGGCGGATATGCTCCGGCCATGTGGGTTCCCAGCTATCTACGGAGAATGACCACGCCAACCAGGGCAGCAGTTCCACCGGGCAGGTGTGGGGGTTCCAGAGTGTGCGGGGGTCAAACTCCGCCAGTGCCAGCTGATCGGCGGCGATTTGTTCCAGCTGCCGTTCAAACTCGGTGGCGTTTACGGGTAACAGGGAGTGCTGGTTATCCATATCAGGCCTCGGTGAGGGTTATGCCTGTGCAGTAACCGCACTCGCGCTGATTGGGTATCAGGTCAGACGCGGGTTTGTTCACCACCACGTTTTTCACCCCAGCCACACCCAGCGCGGCTTTGATCATGGAACGATAAATGGGCATGCCAATTCGACGCATATCAGACACGTATTTCTCCACCCGCTTGCGGCCTTCTGCGATAATGACGGCGGAGTCTGGCCCGTTGAAGGTTTCAATGGTGGCGTCTATCTCGTAATCGATGATAAAGGCGCTGCGCACAACAGGCACATCGTTCAGCGGGCGAACCTTCTTATCGCTCAGTGCAGCTTCCACTTTTTCGATAAGAGCCTGCAGGGCGGTTCCGTCTCCGGTACGGCTGATGATATTGATGCCAAGGTGCCCAGGCTTAACTCTGTAGATGTCGGCGTCGTCGATAATCACGATGCTGCCGTTGACCAGATCAAACACAGGTGTCTGGACATTGGCGTCAAGCACATCGGCATCGGCGGAGAGTGCGTGATAGATGTAGCTGCCCTCTGGCCCCGCTGTGCTTATGCGCTCTGGTGAGAGCTGGATGCGACGGCGGTAGCTTTCGTTATCTTCCATCACTTTGGGGCGTGGCGGTATGGCGTCGGGGTCGCCGTGGTCTACCACCAGCCGTGGTGTGCTGAAGTTTGCGCCGATCTGGTCGAGGTCATCATCTTCCGAATAGGCCAGCATCAGGCCGAGACTGCGCTGGTTAAAACGCTGGCGTTCTACCATCACCCGGTAGGCGGTGACGTTCGCCCACCGCGCCATGGGGTGAACTTCCCTGTCCAGATACTGGAGGGTGTCCTGATCATCCGCCGGTACCCGAAAATACACCTCGCCGGTGGTTTCGTCGGTGTAGCGTTCGGCCTGCATCAGAACTGGTTCGCCCGCACCATCAAACAGCAGGGGGCTGTAGCCGCTGAGCTGGTCGATAATCTCTTTTCTCAGGGTTTCAAAATCAATCTGCTCGACCGCTGTGGGTTTGGGCAGCTGACTCAGGTCTGAGGCGGTAAATGCGCTGTTCTGGCTCATTTGTTCAGTGTGATTTCTGAGAGGGTGAGAGGCTGGCCGGTCTGGGCGTCTTTGCCGATGATGTTGATAATGACGTTGCCGGGGGTGAGGCTCACGGGCTGGAAACTGTCCACAATAAAGTCAGGCTCCCAGCGGGCAATCGCGGCGGCGGCTTCTGCGTAAACATCAGTTAGCCAGGCGGCGTTCACGGGGTTATCTATCAGTTCGTTCAGCCGTGAACCCACCTCACGGCGCATCACCATACTTTGCAGCGGCGTGGTGAGTATCACCTGTATGTTCTGAACAATACGCTGCTCCCGGTTCAGGGGCTGACCGGTGTGGATATCGATGGATTCAGACATGGTTACTGGTTCGGCGCTGGCGGATTGTGGTTGTTGTTGGCGTGGGTGTTGTAGATGTCTCTGTCGGCCTGCATGCTGCGAACGCTGTCTGTAACATCCTGCGTCGCGGTTATGTTGCCGTTTACCAGCAGGTCGCCGGTAAAGGTTATGCCACCATCGCTCACCAGTGCCATTCTCGCGCCTTGCGGTAGAACAGCCTTAAGTACGTGGGATGCCTTGTCGTATTCAATTTCAGCACCATCGGAGTACACTACGCGGTGCACATCGGCTGACGGTGACGCTGCGGGAAAAGCATCGGAAGGAACGCCGCAAAGTACGTACCCTGTCTCTACGATTCCGCCTGGAGAGAAGATGACGACAGGCTCACCCGGCGATGGCTTCCAGTCTTCCCGGTCAGCGCCGGAGCGTCGCACAAAATACGGCAACGGTCGCGTTTCCAGTCCGTCCGGGGTCGTGCAGATCACCCGGTCCAGTTCCAGCCCGTCGGGGTCTGTAGTCAGCTCCTTGACGTGCCCTGGTCGAATCAGGTTGTTCATCAGCCGGTAGAGCTCGCTGATTTGATACTGGAGTTCGTCCATCATGGCTCGTTATCAAAACCGGTGAGTTGCTGGTATTCGGGGGCGTGGGCCTTGCCGATTTCGGGTGATTTGCTGGCGTAGAGTTTTTCGGGGATTTTGAAGGGTTCAACAGGCTCTTCAAAATACACCGTTTGCTGCCACTGGACAGACCAGCATTCAAAGCCGTTGCAACCCGGGCGCAGTGTGTAGCTTTCAATACTTGCAGGCTCTGGGTGATTCACCTGCCGTTTCAATCCCCAGTGGTTCCACTGTGCGGCTTTAGCCACTTGTGTGGCGAGCCACTGAGCACCAATGCGCTGTTGTGAACTGGTAGAAACCAGACAATACACAGTGAACTGCACGGCGTAGGGGTAGGAGCCATCACCACGGCTTTCTCCTTCTCCCATAACAACCGGTTCCACCAGCAAGGCTGGCAAATCAACCGATTGTTTCATTTGCTGGTTTTCGTACAAATCAATCAGGGGTACGGTGCTGGCAAAGTGGCTTTTCAGCTCTGCAACAATGGCGTCACTCACATCACCTAACGGGTTGTTCCCTGTCTGGCTATCAGGTGGGCAGACTGTTGTTCTTACATCATCCCATGCGGTGAATTCGATAATTTTGCTGTAGATCTTTTTGCCCAGCTCATCGTCGTACCCATCAACAGCGGAGTCCAGTTCCAGACCGTCGATAGCTTCCACAGCCGACACCACGGGTTGCAGCAGCATGGATGCTTCGGAGTATTTGGGAGACCAGACCACTACCTGAAACTCAGACTGGTACCCGGTGACATCAATCAGCTTTAACAGACCGTTGATTTGCCCTGTCTTCCAGCCACCGTTCAAGCGGTGAAAGGTGATAGCCGGGTGTTTGCACTTTTGTGGCAACACCACCGGATAGGCACGGTCATTCACCAGTGGGCGCAGGGCTTTCGCCAGTTCCTGTTCAATCAGCATGGATATTCTCTCAGCCGTTAACCACAACCAGGTCTATCTGTTGCTGGATGAAATCGGCAATGTCGCCTTCAATGTCGTAAGGATCCAGCGCCGACTCTGTTGGCTCAATAAAGGGAGAGGCGGCCATGTGCTTGTTGCCACGCTCTTGCATAAGGCCAGCCACGTACTGTTTTTGTTTGGTCTTCTTGTAATTCAGGCCAACAAACACGGCGGCGCTTTCCCGCTTTCTGTCAATTGAGACTTTATGACTGATAAACCGCTTGAGAGCTCCTGTGCGGGAAGGCGCTCTGGCTTTCATGGCGGCCTTGATGGGCTTGGCCACTTCCACCATTGTGCGACGCAGGGCTTTGGCCTTGAGGCGGTTTTCCAGCGCATCAAGAGCCTCGATCACGCTGGAATCAAAGCGGGTTTCAATCTCGGGAATCACAGGATTTCCTTGCACATAATCAACAGTTTGCGGCGTCGGCCTTCCGAATCCGCAGGAGGTGCCACCACCTCCAGTACCCGACCACTGCGGGTGACAAGCCGGTTTTCCGGTTTGATATCCGTGCGGTAGCGACAGATCACTTCAACGCTGATGTCTGAATTGATCTGTTTGGCATCGAAATACTCACGGCCTTTCATATCCCGCACGTCAGCCTGAAAACTGGCACCGTCTACCCAGCTCTCTTCCTCTTCGCCAAAATCATTGCGAATGGTTTGCCGACTTTGCAGGGTCAGGCGATGGCGCAGGCGTCCGGATCTCATACGGGGATAATCCTGTAACTGCCAAGCAGGTAGTCGTAGGCCATAGGAACTTCTTTCATGGTGAGCTCGCTGGTGACTTCGCGGTTTTCGTAGAGTTGCGCGACCATGAGCAGCATGGCTGCCTTGATATCCTCTGAAATCACAATGCCGGTGCTGTCATCATCTGGAACAGCACTTGTATAAACATTGCGGTTCAGGTCTTTGACAACAACACTTTCAGCAGCCCGACCATAGAACTCGAGCAACGAATCTTCTTCATCGTGCTCAATACGACACTGCTGTTTTATTTGCTCTATGGTCAGGAATTGCATTACTTAACCTTCTTGGCAATCGCCGGAACGTCTTCAGTACCACCAGCACACAACTCTTCTGCAATTTCCGCGGGAAAGCAGGCCTTGTCGCCGGGAAAGTAGCTGCGATAGCTGCGCTGAAACTCAACGCAAACCTTTTTGGCCTTAGTGGCCTTAGACTGCTTTGCAGCCTGTTCCTTATTCTCTGACATGGGTTAACCCTCAGAGTGAAAATAAAAAGGCCGGTGTTTTACCGGCCTTTCCCATACGCTAACCACACAGTGCGGTTAAGAGATGCCCCACTTGATACCGGTTGCCACAGCGGCCGCTTTATCGTGACGCATACCGAAGTCATGCTCGGCAATAACACGAACAACGGTCTGATCACGGCTGAATGCGCTCACCAGTTCAGAGCCATCCTTGTAGGTGGCCTCGGTAGAGACATCAAGACGGATCTGCATGGTGTCGGGAATCAGCACCTGAGAGAAATCAGCAAAATAGATTTCAGACTCATCACCACCAGCACCAAGATTCTCAGGAATCTGGTTGGTGAACTCGATTTTGTATGACTTCAGGCGCATCTGGGCCATCTCTGGATAAACCTTGTTGCCGTTGCCATCACGCAGACGCTCAAGGAAGGTGTATACAGTTGGAGACATGATCCAGCCGCAATCAGTCATGCCGATATCTGCCAGACGAAGCTTCAGAACCATGCCGCTAAGGACTTCTTCCACTTTGGCCAGATCTGGCGTGTTACTGATAGTCGAGGCATCGATGATGTTACCTGCCGCGATCTGGTGACGAAGACCCGTTGGAGAATCTCCAGAACCATCAGAGCGCAGGAAAGCAGAGTCTTCGGCCAGTGCCACAGATTCCGTAAGGTCTTCACGCACCAGGCGTACAGCACCTTGACTGGCCTGACGAATCAGGTCGTTACTGATCGGAGTCAGAGCGGTCAGCTTCTTGGCGCTGAACTTCAGATTGCCAAATGTTGGCTTCGTGGCGACAATATCACTCCCCTCTGAGCCATACCCCGCATTACCTCGACCGGTTTTGCGGTTCATGGTCAGATTGCCATTCGGCATAGGAATCTGACGGGCACCCATACGGCGCACAACCGTAAGAGGCGTAAGCAGCTCAATAAAGTCTGAGCTGTAGTCTTCGTGTACCAGAACGCCTGCCGCATTCGGAGTCTGGGTATCCAGCGCGGCGGACATGTCTGTATCACCGAACTGGCTTTCAGCGATTTTTGCTGCTGCCTGAGGGTTGCCACCGGCCTGTGCCACACACATAGCCATACGGGCAAACTTGTCGCCAGCCTGAAGCTTGACCTCAGGTGCCAGATTGGCAGCGGCGTGGCCGGGATGATTGCTCACAGGTTTGGCGGCCGCCGCTTTGGCTTTCTGGGCGCGATGCTGGCGGTCAATCTGCGCTTCCAGATCATTGAACTGGGTTTCGAGGGTATTGAAGGTTTCAATATCCTCTGCGCTCAGGCTTTCGCCTTCTGGCAATGCGGCTTCACGGTCGGCAATAGACTGAATCTCAGCCTGCACCTCGGCGCGGCGGCGCATAAGTTCAGCAATAGTCATGCTGTGTTTCCTTTTGGTTGGATTGTGCCTCGAGGTGAGGCGATCAGGAGCGGGTTGCTATGGCTCTGGCACGGCGGCCAATACGACGACCTGAACCCTTGGGGTTTTCTTTTTTGTTGGATGTGGCACGTTCAATCACCATATTGAGCGCGTCACGTGCGGGCATAATGCGATCAGCCAGACCGGCCTCTATGGCATCCTGCCCACGGTAAAGCCCGGCTTCAGTTGCGCGCACGCTGTCTACCGACATATTTCTGTATCCGGCTACGGCATCCACAAACATTTCGTAATCCTGATTCACCATCTTCTGAAGCTCGTTAAGAGCATCGCTGGACAGCGGCTGGTCAGGGGAAAGGTCGTTCTTTCTTGCGCCTGCGTAAATGGCAGTGACCTTCCGGCCTTGCTGCTGGTTGGCTTCGCTGCGGTCTTCATGTTTGGCGATGACACCAATGGAGCCAACACCACCTGTGCGGGGAATGATGATTTCATTGCAGGCGGACGCAATCAGATAGGCGGCAGAGTAGGCATGCTCGTTTACGATGGCGGTGAACGGCTTGGTTTTGCTGCATTCCGCCACATAGTCTGCGAAATCGAATACACCACTGGCCGCTCCGCCGTGACTGTCGATATCCAGTACGACTTCGGTGATTCGACTGTCCTGCATCACCTGATCAATCTGTGTGTACAGTTCCTGATAACTGGTCATGCCGGAAAGAGCCATCAGCCCCATTGCACGATGGGACAGGGACCCGAAAACAGGGATAACCGCCACAGCTCCGCCGCTGGACAGGCGTTCAGACTCTGAAGGCCCCACCATTTCATTATCGGATAGCTCAACATCAGCCCCTTCACGACTGGAAAGCACCGACATTATGGTGGCCAGTTTGGCCTCGGTGATCATCAGGGACCGGTTATAGACTTCCGTCTGTAGCAGGGTCAGCTTCATTCTTGCTCTCCACCTTCTGGCCTTTCCATGTTGAGAGGCCGCAGGAACTCATTGCCGCCGTCGTAGGGGCTGAGGTTTTCACGGCTTCGGCATTCATTGGGGTTCATAACCCGGGAATCTATGGCGGTCTTGTAGCCATCCATACGGGTTTTAAAGTCTGCCCTGACAACGGCATCCATCAGGAACTCGAAAAAGTATTCATCCTGCTCATCTTCAAAAAGAAGAGAAGAATTCAGCTTTTCTTCAAAGCGAACACACCAGGGCATCAGGGCATTGCCTGCGTGCGACTGCCCCTGGTGCTCAATGTTGGTAAACGTGGCTTTATCCATCAGCCCGATCAGGTGGGGAGCCACCCGGAAGAATCCGGCAATCTCGTATCGCTGGAAACTTCGGGTCTCAAGAAACTGACTGTCTTCGTTAGACAGTGAAACCTGATTGGCCTTCATGCCCTCAGAGAGAACAGCAATGCGGTTTGAATTGGCCACGCCCTGGTGAATCTTGTTCCAGTCTTCCCGGATGTTGTCTTTGGCTTCTTTGGACAACTTGCCGCTATGCTCGAGAACATATCCCGGCATGGCACCGTTGCCGAAGTAGGCCGCACCATGTTTTTCCGTAGCAATGGACAAGCCGATACTTTCCGCCATCAGCTTGACCAGTGACAGGCCTGTTTTACCGTCCCGGCTCAAGCCCCTGAGGTGGATAATATCTTCTGGAGGTGCGATGCCACGGCCTTTGCCAAGGTTGTAGAACAGTTCACCATCTTCAGCTTTCAGAACATTAACGTGGTCTGAGTCCTGGGGAATAACTTCGACAGGGTTACCAGCGCCATCACGAACAATAACCCCGAACGCGTCGCCCTTGCGCAGAACGTGAAACATCATCATCTGCTTGAATTCGAAAGGGCTTTGAAATCGGTTCGGCTTGCGGTGAACAAGCTTGTAAACAGGATGCTCTACCGCTCTTTTTTTACCATCACCGTCTCGCTGATAAAGAATCAGCGGCAGCTTGGCAATGTCTTCACTGATCACCAGAATGCACGACAAAACAGCACTACTGGTGAGGGCAGTATCGGGGGTTACACGAATGCCGGTTGCTGTCGGGCGTGCGCCGCCAAGGGCATTGGTCAGCCAGTCAGATGGGTTATCCAGGGTATTCCCATCTTTCATTGAAGAAAAAATACCCATTATTCAACCTTCTTCTTTTGTGTTGGCGCTGGAGCGGCTTTGTAGGCAAAGATCATCAGCAAAATGCCGGTCACAATAAAAGCCAGCGGCGGTTCAAACAACCAGCAGCCATAAGCCAGACTGCACAGCCCCAGCAGGCCAGTAAGATCAATAAGAATATCTTTCACAGTCCGTAATCTTCGTCTTCGTAGTTGCTGGAGGTGTCTTCGTTCAACATGGCGCGGCCTACGGCCATAATCAGCGAAACCGCACCATCAATCTTGTTTGCTGCTTTCTGTTTGATAGGTCTGACAACATCGTCGTTGCCCGGCAGGTGTTTACCAACGACATTGCCGATACACCACGTCATGATCGGGTGACCATCATGGTGGAAGCGACCAGTTAAAACCGCTGCTTCCAGCTCTTTCATGGGGTCACTCATATTGGTGAAATTCTGAGTGATGGTGATTGGGTTTAACCCTTCATCATCCAGATCGTGACCAAGGGCTATGGCTCCACTTGGGTCAAGCGCACTTTCATCAACAGGGGTTTCCAAGTGCACGTCTTTGGCGTCTGCAGAAATGGCCCTGTAATCAATCTCCGCTCCCTCTGTTGGTGATATGTCACCACTTTCCGCCCATGCCTTAAATTTTTCTGACAGACGCTTGTCGTCGTTATTGAATATTTGATCTTCCGGGACATAAAACATCGGGGCAACGCTGTAGTAGTGCCTCTTGCCGTCAATCATTCGGGTGTAAAGCCGGGCCATGCTGTTCATATCCAGCTTTCTGGCAAGGTCAAAACCCAGATAGCATTCATCGTTTTTGAATTGTTCCGGAGTCAGACTGGTATCCTTGCAGGATTGCCAGGCCTCCATATTGAAGAATGCTTCTTTGCCAGCCACCCAGACATTAAGGTGCTTGGTTTTGAAGGTGTTGACATAACGGGCACGCTTTATTGCCCGCTGCTGCTGTTGCTTTAAATACTCCAGACTGACCGACACCCCAGCGTTTGGGTTAGCTTTCAGAAGAGCTGTTTCGCTGGTCCAGTCGTCATCGGTATCAATGGTGAAAATGATGCCGAACAGGTGATCATCTTTCTCACCTTCCAGCATTTCCACAACACGCTCTCGCATGTCGTAGCAAGGGCCATCAATGTTGTATCCGGCAGTGGTTATGACCCACATCAACCCTTGTTCTCGGGCACCCATGCCTGTAAGCATTGTGTCATACAGGCTTGAGTCGGCGTGTTCGTGGTACTCATCAACCAGCGCACCGGAGGGAGATGCACCGTCTCCCGGATCACCAATAACAGGTTCAAACTTCGATCCATCTGTGCGCGTGAGCTTCTTGGCCCAGACCTCAATGGAGAATCGCTTGCGAAGCTTTGGCAACTTCTTTGCCATCAGTCTGGCTGGATCGAATACCTCCATTGCCTGCTTCTCTGTGGTGGCTCCACAGTAAACCTCGGCACCATATTCGCCATCAGCGCAAAAGAGATAATGCCCAACACCTGCCGTTTTTGCGGACTTGCCGTTTTTACGGGCGACCTCGTTATAAACCTCATTGAACCTGCGCAGGCCGCTGGACTTATAAACCCAGCCAAACACGCAACACAGAATAAACTTCTGCCAGGGTTCCAGTACGATCAGCTTGCCAACGAACTGTTTGCCCTTTGTGTGCGGTAACAGCTGTGCGAACTTGCAAACTCGCTCAGCTTTCGCTTTATCAAACCTGTAGGGATAAGCCTTGCTCTTGGACTTCTTGATATCGTCCAGGTGCCGCTGACAGGTCAGCCGTACATACCGACAGGCGATTATTTTCCCGGAGACTACCTCACGGGCATAACGAGTGGCCGCATTAACATTCGGATAGCTGGCCATTCATTAGAACTCATCAAAGGGATTCCCGTCTTCGTTGGGCTTTGTCGCTCCTCCACCGATCACACGAGAGCGAGACAGCGGATCAAGGCCCAGCATGGAACCAAGCATTTTCAGCTGGCTTACACTGTCGTTGCGCACGTTAACGGCTGGATGTTTTTTCTTGCCTCCGTCAGCCGTTATTGTGTAGAAGCCGTTATCGGTTATTTCCCTGTCAGCTTCCAGCATGTAACTGAATGAATTGCAGTACGCCATAAGAATTGGCAAATCTTCACGGGAGAGAGTGCCGCGTTGAATCATGAGCTTGCTTTGACTCTTCCAGATCTGAACAGCAAACTCATCGCGCAACTCATCGGGTGGAGCAACCCGTGTTAGCCCGGGATCACCTACCGATTGAAGAGCATCTTTACTCTTTCGACCTCCCCCCGCTGCTCTGACTGGAGCACTCATAAAATCCTCAAAAAAAGTTTCTTATTTCTCACGCATAAAAATCTGACGGGGGCGGCGGTCAGTTAGGGAAAGGC
>NZ_SMME01000180.1 GCF_009711465.1 Parendozoicomonas verongulae
CTCCCCTGTGTGGATGCGCTTGTGTCTGGTAAGGTGACTGAATTGGGTGAAAGACCGGTTACATCCGTCTTGGTCACAGACAAAGAGTCTGTCCCCTGTGCGGGCTCTTAGCGTGTTCGTCCCGAAGATGTTCTTGGGTAGTTGACTACTGTCAGACTGAATCTGGCTTACCTCAGTAAGAGTGCCATCTGTATTGAGTGCACACTCCCCGATACTGGTGCATAGAGCACTCGGAAATACATCATTCTGCTCCAGATCCGATAACTCCGAAAGTAGGGGGTCATTCTTCTCCAAACCCGCCAACTCTGGGAATAGAGTGTCCAGAAGGGG
>NZ_SMME01000584.1 GCF_009711465.1 Parendozoicomonas verongulae
GAGACCTTCTTGAACCGGCCCTTCTCCACCAGCTCTTCAAACTCCGGGTCAACCTGATCCGGGTTGGCGGTCAGGCCCTCTTCGGAAAACTGGACATCAGTAATCCAGCCCCACGCCGGGCCGTTGCTTTTGGGATGGCCGACAACAATGGGGGCTTCGTGCTGTTTGGGATCGTAGGCGTCGGCTGACGCTTTGAGGATGGACTCGGTGAACTCGGCTGCAGTGCCTTTGCTGTCGGTATGCTCACCGGCTTTGAAAATGTGGATGCCTTTCATTTGCGAATCCTTGATGGGACTCTGCAAAGTAAAAGCCGGGATGGATTATTTTTTCAGACGTAAAATTTCCGTTTAGTAGTGAATTGCGATTGATTCGTCGGCTGATGCGGTTTCTGCTGCAATGACCTATGGGCCAGAAATGACTGGCCCGTGTGGCTTAATGGGTGCTGCTTGGTACGCTGGGAGTATAAGTTTTTTCGAGAGTTTCAATCCTGAAATTAACCTCTCTCAGGAACTGATCTATATCCTCATGACCCGACTGATCCATGGCCTGAAGGAGTCCTTTCTCAATGGTTTCTGTGACCTTCAGAAAAGTGATAGCGTGATTTGCAGGGTTGAGTAAGTCAGTGAGCATGTCTTCAAACGACTCCTCCCCCTGTGTTTCAACATGGCAGCTCAACACGGCAAGCAAACAGGTGAGAAAGTAAACCCTCCCCATCGGCCCAATGGGGATCTCACTCTCAGGCCGACCATCGAGTATATCCTTCCTGACTTCTATAAAATCACTCGCCATCAGGTGCCGACGCTTGATGACCTCCTTGAGTAAAAAGGCAATATTCGCTCCCGGGTCATCCCTGTTCTCCGGGATAAAGAATGCTTCCTGAAACGCCTTCAGCTTGTCTAACTCTTTCATTGGTTTCCCTTGCTCTTATTGTTGTGAGGGTAGGTGTAGGTTACTCGGCACTCTCTTGATCATCACCTTCTAAAACAGAAAGCTGGCTTTCAATGCGGTCGATTTGCTCTTTGGTTTGATTCGCTTCCTGCTGGAGCATTTCACGCTGGCTCTTCAGGTCGCTAATCCTTACAAGTGTGGTGTCTACATCATCAGGAATGGGCAGCTCGATTTCCTGACTATAAATCGTGGCATAGCCGAGCGTTGGTAATTCGCAGCCACTCACTTGGTAGAACAATTGATCATTGTTTGAACCGCCACGCTTGGCGAGAAGATAAACGATCCCTTTGACGACTTTCTTGTTATTCACAACGCCTCTCCTTGGCTATAAACCGTGCTGTTTAGCAAACGCCTCTATGTGCGCCAGCAACAGTTCTTCGTTGTCATCAATGAAACTGCGAAGGCAACTGTTTCCCATGACATTGTTTTTTATTTCACCCAGCTTTTGGTTGATATAGGCTTCGAGCTTATTCTCTATCTCATCATGCTCATCCAAAGTCCGCTGGTAACGATTCAAGTCCCTCTCTACTGCACAGCTTTGTTTTCTGTTGATATGTAGCGTCATTGTTGACTCCTGCGAGGTTGGAACAATGACCGGTATTTATACGCTATCAACCGTTATTAACGATTGCAAACGGTAGCGACAAATATCGGTTTCCCGAATATTAGACAGGCAGGAGGGCATTTCGGTGAGAGAGGGATAGGGCCGCTGTCGGCCCTGATAGGTTAGGCGGGGCTTTGTTTGTCAGTCG
>NZ_SMME01000500.1 GCF_009711465.1 Parendozoicomonas verongulae
CACACCAGTAGTGCACACAGCACATCCGTCGCGCCAGGTTGTGCACCCCACTGGTTCGGGCTCATGAAATCCAGCTTCAACGTTTTAAAAACACCCGGCCCACAGGCCCGGGCCAGGTGCCAGAAGTTTGTTTGAACATATGCCCGGTCTATCTTTTTCAGGGGACGCAGATATTGCGCCAGCTGATCCGGGTCAACCCACTCTTGATTGTCCTGATCCGGGAGCAGCTTTTCACAGGCCACTTTCATAAAATCACGAACAGGCGGATGCTGGCGGGTACAGTGGGTGAGTACGCTGTTAATTGCTTTGCGCCAGTGCCTGGGTTCCAGTGTACCGAACCCCTCATGGGACTGGGCCTGCTGGGCGGCAACAATCAGGTTGTCCAATCCCCCATGCGTCAGAACGGGTAAGGCTCCCGTCGTTTGGGTGACGTCTTTTGGGATCTTTCCATAAATCGTATAGATTTTATCCAGCGCTGTTTCGGGGATCTGGTCGCGGTCTATACCATGCCTGCTGGCTGCTGAACGCCACATATCGACCTCAGGCAACGGCTCTGCTGACTGAAGAGCCTCCCTCCATGGCAGAGAGATACAGTGTTTCGATTGTGGCCATAGCAGGCAGAGGCGGGCTTTTGGATATTTCAGCAGTGAGCCATTGACCATAACCGAGGGGGGATGGCAGCAAAGTGATTCCAGAGCCTGTTGCAGCACGGGATTTTTTTCAAGGCCAAGAATCACAACCTCCCTTCCTTGCTGAAGGGCCTGCTGGAGTTGTGTGACATTCCGGCCAAAGTGCGGGGTGCGTTCCGACCGGACATGAAGGTCGTCGAACAGTTGCCCAAGGTGGGTCTGGCCGGTCACCCGGATGACAAGAGGAGACTCTTTCTGTGTTTGCATCCATTCCGAAATCTGTGTTTCATCACAGTAAGTGACAGCACGTACGGCCGGATGCTCGAATATCTTGTGTTGCGTATCTGCCGGGCTGTCTTCGGACCCCCCAAGCTGCTCTGGCTGACCGTCCGTATGGGTCAGAAAGATTTTGGGTTTCTGGCTCATATTGAGCCCAATAGCCTGAAGCCGGTT